>JANOLM010000645.1:0-4052 GCA_031419815.1 Bacteroidia bacterium | reverse complement strand
TTTACCATTCCCAGAACTTTAATTACTCGTTTGATTTTATTGAGACTTCCAAGATTGGCTTTGAGTGTGGCCAGGATGGCCAATCCAACTTGTTGAGCTGCTAATTTTGCTTCATCAACATTCAAGTCGACACCTACTTTGCCGATGATCAAACTCCGGTCTTCTTTTACTGTGCCATGCCCTGATACATAAACGAATTTATCAACTTGTAAAAAGGGTTTGTAAACTCCCAGTGGAGTAGGTGGAGGTGGTAATGTTAAACCAAGTTGTTGGAAGCGTTGATCGGGGGTCATACCTTAATTGATAATTTTAGATTTTAGATTTATGATTTTAGGATTGCTGCCTTACTATTAACTATTAACAATTAGCTTTTAACGGACTACAAAAATGAATTGATAATCATTACACCAATCAATCCACAGACAGAAACAATTGTCTCCATAACTGACCATGACCGGATGGTATCCTTAATACTTAAATTAAAATATTCCTTGAACAACCAGAACCCTGCATCATTAACATGTGAAAACAGCAGACTGCCTGCCCCGACAGCGAGTACCATCAAATTTGGATTAACCTCTGGATGACTTATCAATAAGGGAGCAACGATTCCAGCGGCTGTCAGTCCGGCTACAGTAGCTGAACCAACACAAAGGCGAATCAGACAAGCTATCGTCCAACCAAGTATTAGAGGATGGGCATTCATTCCTCCTAAAAAGCCTGCAATTTCATTGCTTACTCCACTGTCCATCAAAATTTGTTTGAGGCCACCGGCACCACCCATGATCAACATAATCATACTCACATCCTTCACGGAATCGCCATAGATGTCCATGATGTATTTCATCGTCAGCCCTTTTCGAAGACCTATGGTGTAGGTTGCAACTGCTAATGAAATTAACATGACGATGGCGGGATCGCTCAAGAAAACAATTACTTTTTTTAGAATGCCATCGCTATGGATCATTGGATTGACGATGGTGGTGAAGGCGAGCAACAAAACGGGTAGCAAAGCTGAAAGAAATGAATTTGCCATTCCTGGGAGTTTGTCTTCGGGAAGGCCTTCTGACTGAAATGTCTTTAGCACTGTGGCTTTGAGATTCTTTAGAGTTTTAGAAAACAAAAGTCCTGCAATGAGAACTGTTGGGAATCCAATGACGGTTCCGTAAAACAATGTCATGCCCATGTCGGCATGGAACTGAGCTACGAGAGCGGTTGGTGAGGGATGAGGTGGTAGGAATCCATGCGTGACAGAAAGTGCCGCCAACATTGGTAGGCCAACGTACACAGCAGGAAGTTTAAACCGATAGGCAACAGAGCATATCAAGGGAAAGACGAGAACGAATCCTACATTATAGAAAAGCGGAATACCAATTACGAAACCAGTGATCATCAATGCCCATTGTATTCGACTTTCGCCAAAAAGTTTCATCAGGCCTCCCGTTATTTGTTGTGCGGCCCCGCTTTCGGCAACAAGTTTTCCTAACATAGCCCCACAGATCACGACAACAGCAAGAGATCCTAACATATCGCCAAGACCTTTTTGAACAGATCCGCTAATTTTTGAAACCTCAAGGCCTAGTAGTAATCCTGCCAGGATGGAGACAATTAGGAAAGAAAGAAAAGCATTGAGTTTAAAATAGGAGATGAGCAGGACTAATAGTACGATGCAAAATAGTACGATGAGTAGTGACATTTCTAAGTAGTAATCGTTAATGGTTAATCCTGCCTACCGGCAGGCAGGCGTTAATGATATGAGCACGATCAAAATTTATCGGGTATTTGAATGATGCGTACAACGATTTCGTGTGGGTCACCATCTTTATCAAGCAGGTTGAATTTGATCATAGGATTATCGCGCTTAAGATTAGTTTCCACGTGGATGACTTCGTTGCCTTGCAAATGTTTTTCAATATCTTTTTGCAAAATAAAAAGCGCATTTGCAAAATCAACTTCTAGTGGGCTGGGGTTGTAAGAACTGGTCTTCATTAGTCTTTAAGTTAATGGTTAATAGTTAATTGTTAATCGTTCATGCTTGCACCTTTTTCTATTAACTGCTAACGATTAACTTTTTACTGCCACCGTATCAAAGCAGAAGCCCATGTGAAGCCACTGCCGAATGCGGCCAAACAAATTACGTCATTTTCTTTGATTCTTCCTTCTGCCCAAGCTTCACTCATCGCGATAGGTATGGAGGCCGCTGTGGTATTGCCATAGCGCATAATGTTGTTGAAAACTTTATCATCGGGTAAGCCAAGTTTTTCCTGAACATATTGGCTGATGCGAAGATTTGCTTGATGTGGCACCAGTAAGTTGATGTCATCTTTTTTCATCCCGTTGGCTGTCAGGGCTTCATTAATAACTTCCATAAACCGAACCACAGCATGCTTGAATACCTGGCTTCCATTCATCACTACTTTAAATGAAGTGGTATCCAGTATTTGTTCAGGCTGCCGCTCTTCTCTTGGTCTGCTGCTGCCAGGATCTTTCACATAAAGTTCCTCAGCAAAACGACCATCCGAATGAAGATGGGTGGAAAGAATGCCAGGCTTATCAGTAGGTTGGAGTATGGCAGCACCAGCGCCATCAGCAAAAATAACAGCTGTGTTTCTTCCTCGTGTGGTGGCATCAATAGCGGTTGACTGAATTTCGGCACCAACCACCAGAATGGTTTTATACATACCCGTTTTTATAAACTGATCTGCAACCGATAATGCATAGATAAAACCTGAGCAAGCATTGCGTATATCAAGCGCACCAATTCTTCCGTCCAACCCAAGTTCACGTTGCAATAAAACGCCTGAGCCTGGAAAAAAATAATCGGGTGTGATGGTAGCAAACACAATAAAGTCAATGTCTTTTTCAGTGAGGTTAGCCCTTTGCAAAGCAATTCGTGATGCCTTAGCTGCCATGTTGGCAACGGTATCCTTGGCGGGATCAATCCATCTTCGCTCTTTTATGCCAGTGCGTTCTATTATCCACTCATCCGTGGTTTCCATGATGGTGGATAAATATTGATTGGTAATGACCGTTTCTGGAACGTGATGACCAAGCCCGACAATTTTAGAATACTGCATAGCGATTTTTTTAAGGGAAGGTAAGTTAAGGAAATCGTTGCGGGTCTCAAGTCCCGAGTTTCAAGTTTCTAGTTGTAAGGTAGTTGCCAAACCGACTAGAAACCAGAAACTCGTAACCAGAAACTATTTTTTTACCAACCCTTTAGTATTATCATCTGAGTGTCGGTCGATCAACTTGTGTATCGGATCAATACCTGCCTTGCGTGGTTTTGAATTAACCATAATGGTGTACGTGTTTTCCTTTTTCGTGAACTTATGTTTTCGCAAATAGATAAGACTGTCTTTGCCCGCTTTATTCTTCCCATATACGCCAATATCAATCCAATCGTTTAGTAAAACAGGAGTTTCCATACCGGTGCTGTCGGCTCTCATTTTCTCAGCTGACACGTCCAGCGTTACTTCATAGTGCAGACTATCCTTTTCTACATACTCGGCCTTTGTTGTTTTGTTTTCAAATAAGGTGATGGTCTCAAACATATCGTGAATGATATATTGCAGACTGTCAGGTGTGACTTTGCGAATGTGTTTTAGTAAATCGGCAGAAGTTGGATAGGGGGCATCTTTAAAGCGCCATTCTTCATTGTATCTTCGGAACGCAGCATTCACGCTATCCTCACCGATGTAATCCTGAAGGGCATAGAAAAGCAACGAAGCTTTTTGATAATGAATGTACCCTTGTCCTTCAACAAACTCCAACGGTTGTTCTTTTTTTCGTTCAAATGCACGGCCTCCTAAATATCTGTCTAACTCATATTTGAGATAGCGCTCTAGAATTTCGGGTGTGAATTTATGTTTCAATACCATTAGTGCAGAATATTGCGACATACTTTCGCTGAGCATGGCATTACCCTTCACGCCAGCTTCCATAGCCTGATGGCCCCACCATTGATGCGCGACTTCATGTGCCGTTACATAATACACATAGTCAATATCCTTGTCGGGATCGGCAACTTTGGCGATAAAGCCAATGCCTTC
>JANOLM010000644.1:0-4423 GCA_031419815.1 Bacteroidia bacterium | reverse complement strand
GGCTCCGGTTAGCTTTGATTTAAACTCCACACTTGTATTGTATGATGCCGTTGGTCTTGGGCTATCCTATCGATTGCAGGAAGGTGTGGTGGGTTTATTTGAACTTCAGATCAATCAAAACTTTCATGTTGGATATGCCTATGACTTTACGGCCTCTGCGCTTAGGCAATTCTCGAATGGCTCGCATGAAATCATGATCAATTACCGGGTTAAAATTCAAAAAATTCACAGGGGCTTGCCTTGCCCAACTTATTGGTAAGAGTTTCAGATACCGTAAAAATTGCTTATGAAAATAAGTTGTGCAGAGGGGTAGCTTGTTTATAGAAATTACAAATTGTCGTAAACCCGTAAACGCCCTCAATTAATAAAATGTGCGTAATTTTCTATCTTTAGGCTATGTTAATAGTTGGCGATAATTTTAATTTTCTTTCCGCATTCAAAAAGGCCATCCTTTTTTTAATGCTTATTTCGTCCCTGGACTTATCCGCTCAAGAGATTAAGCCTCTCTTGGATAAGGGTGATAAGTATTTTTCAAAGGGGGATTTTAAAATGGCCCTTGAGAATTATTTTGAAGCGGAGAAAATAGATTCCAATAACCCCAAGGTTAAATTCAAAATTGGACAAACGTATCTTTCAGCAGGGGCAGAATCTAAGGCTCTTCCTTATTTGGAGGAAGCCTATCTAAAGCAGCCAACGATTGACCCGGATATTGATTACTACCTGGGATTGGCCTTGCAGGCAAATTCTCACTTTCGCAGGGCAATTGATCATTTCGAAAAGTTCAAAATTAAAAACAAGAAATTTGGAACCATTGCAGGTCATAAGATTGATGAATGTACCCTGGGGGATTCGCTTATGCGTCATCCGGTTTTATGTATTATAAAAGTGCTGGAGTGGCCTATCAACTCGCCTTATCAGGATTATGGCCCGGTTCTTAATAGCGCTGAAAATAATTTGATTTTCACATCTGCGCGCGACACCCTTCAAATGGACAAAAAGTATCAGGTGTATTATGAGGATATACTAAGCTCCACCAAGGAAGGTGATACATGGCTGGTGCCAAAAAAAATCAGTCCGAATGTAAATGATCAGTTTCACGATGCGGCTACCTATCTCACTCCTGACGGGAAATCTATTTTCCTTTATTACGAAAAGGGCAATGGAGATATTTATCAATCCGATTGCATTAATGGAGAGTGGACTATACCCAGGACGATGGGTAAGGAAATAAACACAGTCTCATGGGAAACCTCCGGTTGCCTTTCACCGGATGGAAGCAAATTCTTTTTTACCAGTGATCGTCCGGGAGGTGCTGGCAACCTTGATATCTACATGAGCGAGCGGATGGCTGGCGGACTGTGGGGAAAAGCTGTTAATCTAGGGCCAGGAGTGAATACAGCTGGAAATGAGGACGCTCCCTTTTTGCACGCTGATGGCACTTTATATTTTGGGTCGGATGGTCACTTGGGGTTGGGTGATTATGATATTTTTAAAAGTGAATTTAAGGAAGGTAAATGGTTGAAACCTGTGAATATGGGCTACCCAATTAATTCACCAAAATTCGAGAATTACTTTTTTCTTTCGGATGATAAAAAAAGAGCATACTTCAGTGCCATCAGAAATGAGGGAGTAGGCAACTCAGACATTTGTATGATAACTTTTTTAGACCCGCCCCCACCGCCCAAAGAGGAGGTTGTTGTAACAACAGCTCCAAAGGAAGCTGAGACAATTGGTGACGAGTTTGTGGATGCTATGATCAGTTTTCAAAAAGACCTTGGTTTTGCAACTCAGCTTACCGGCAAAGTAATTGATGCGGAAATGAATTTGCCACTTAAGGCTCAGATTATTGTGGTGGACAATACAACCAATAAAGTCATCGAAAGGGTATATTCAAATAGTCAAACAGGAGAGTTTAAGGTTATTATTCCGCATGGTGGAAATTATGGAATCAATACTTCCGTCAATGGATACTTGTTTAACTCTATGAATTTTGAGGTTCCAACTTTTTCTGAGTATCAGGAGATTGAAACTCATATTTTGATGTTAAAAGCACTGGTAGGATCTAAAGTAGTTATGAAAAACATCTTTTTCGATCTGGGCAAAGCTGAATTAAAAAATGAATCCGTAAGTGAACTTGAGAGTATCCTTGATCTATTGCAACGCAATCCTGGCATCAAACTCCAGGTAAATGGGCACACGGATAATTCCGGTGATGACCAAACTAATAAAACTTTATCTTCTAAGAGAGCTGAATCCGTTCTCAACTTTTTGATTCAACGCGGTGTTGATCAAGAACGTTTGCGCGCTGTGGGCTTTGGCGAAGAGCGGCCGATCGTTTCTAATGATGATGAGCAAGGGGGCAGGGAAGTTAACCGCAGAACAGAGATTGAAGTCTTTGAAACTGGGACAAGCGAAGTTAGCGAAAAGAATTAATTAGTATATTTCGGTAGTCATTAGTCTATAATAAATTGAAAACGGCCGCTTTATATCTCTTTTGCATGGGTTGCATTTTACCTCTTTCGCTGTTTGGCCAGCGGGGTAAAATTATTAGAACAGCCAGTTCAACCATCATGGATCCCAATCGGGATGGTTTCGTGTCCAAGACCAATTCCGGATTCTCTAATGATGGCTATTATGTAGATGAGTTTGAAATTACCATGTTCGGTATTCCTCAAATTGGAGGAGATGTGACGGGCGACAATGTTGGCAAATCGTGCGGTATCACTGATCTTACTCCTGACAATAAAGGACGCTCCGTATATGCGGTGCGTGATGGGGGCGGCAATCTTATTTTCAGATTTCGGGTGGGGGATGATAACCCAAGCGTAGAGTCCTGGACCATTCTACTCGATACTGATGGTTTATTTGGTGCGGATGATCCAAATTCAACACCCAACAATCCCGGATTTGAAATTGACATAACGCTTATCAAACGAAATAACGCTGGGGTTAATCTGTACAATATTGATGGTCTTCAAAATTGTCCTGCTCCCGTGCGCAGCTACTCAATCAATTCGAACTTTCAAATTTCAATTGCAGATGAAGTTACGTGTGGTGATCCTGATTATTTCTATGATTTCTTTGTTCCATATGCAGACTTGGCATCAATTTTCGGAATAAATGTAAATACCGGATTGCGGTTTGTAGCCGTTAATAATGTTTCCGCCACGTGTGCATTGGGTGGTCAAATTGGTGATGTTGCAGGTGTTAATAATAACGATCCGCAATATAGTGGATGTGTAACCTGCGCATTTACTGATCTGGTAGGAAATCAGTGCCCTACCTCTGTGGTCGATTTATGTGAGACCTGCGGAGGATTTGAAAAAGATAAGGTTAATGCCCCCACAATAGATGTACCTGTGAGAGCAGGACAAGCAGTAATCTCAGGAACTTCTGATTCTGAAATATTTATTGTAGTTGAAATATACGCGAGGACTGGCGGAACAGATGCAGCGCCAACTTGGGGTTCAACGCCACGGGAGACTAAGAGCAACTATGCGGTGGGCACAATATGGTCGGTAATACTGGCAACGCCTCTTCAAGCGTATGATAAAATCTTAGCCAAGGCACTAAAAACAGCATCCAGCGTTCCTTGTGGTTCCTCTGGTGGTAGTCTGGCGAGTGCTTCCGTTACTGTTGTTCAGCCAAACACACCGCCAAGTGCCCAAAGTCAAACGGTTAATGTAACAGAAGATATTGCTAAAAGCATAGTTTTAGTGGGCACGGACTTTGAAGCTGATCCCCTGATTTACACTATTGTTTCTGCGCCTGTAAACGGTTCTCTCAGTGGAACCATACCCAACCTTATTTATACACCTAATCTAAATTATAATGGATCAGATTCTTTCACATTTCAGGTGAGTGACGGAATATTTAGTTCTGCGCTGCCGGGAACAGTTACTATTAATGTAACGGCTGTAAACGATGCGCCCATTGCGAGTAACCAAAGTGTAACTACATCCGAGGATATTGCGAAAGCGATTACGTTGAGTGCTACGGATGCAGATGGAAATGCGTTGACCTATACCATTGTAAGTTCACCTTTACAGGGATCGTTGAGTGGAAGTGGATCAAACATTACCTATACGCCAGCCTTAAACTATTTTGGTTCGGATAATTTCACTTTCAAAGTAAACGATGGCACCACAGATTCGAATGTAGCCACAGTATCGATTACCGTCACACCTGTAAACGACACACCGGTAGCGAGCAATCAAAGCATTACAACAGCGGAAGACGCAGCAACTGCTATCACGTTGGTGGGTAGCGATGCGGATGGTAATGCGTTGACGTATGTTATTGTAAGTGGGCCTGCGAACGGCACGTTAAGTGGCACAGGGGCAAATGTGACCTATACACCCACAGCCAATTATAATGGTGTTGATAATTTCACTTTCAAAGTAAATGACGGTACAACAGATTC
>JANOLM010000643.1:0-4907 GCA_031419815.1 Bacteroidia bacterium | reverse complement strand
ACACATAATTTGCGGTGGGCACAAATCATGGCTTAGATATGTGCCGATGCTACGCATCTTTTCATTTTAGAGATATTTGTTTCAACGGGTTAAAACCCGTTGTTAATATATAATACGATGCTACGCATCTTGTAAAAACGCTTTTCAACTTGAATCTTAGCCTGACGCCTATGACCGGCCAGGCAGGCTCGCAATGACGATTGTTGGTTCTGCGTAACATCAGTTAGTTAAAAGTTGCTAGTCATATGTTAATTGTAATTTGACGGTTAATCTTTGCGAAGGCTATCTGATTTTACAGTGACTTTTATGATTAACTATTAACATTTCACGGTTAACTTAACACTAGTTATTCCTGTTCCAGTAAACTTTAAGATTGTGTGAAGATCTTCCGGAGGCGATGATATCTTTCTTACCATCACCATTAAGATCAGCTAATTGAAGATCTTCACACGCCATGCCGTTTTCATCAACCCAGAAACCTTTCCAGTTTTCTGGCGATTCTTGCGAAAATATTTTAATGCCCGTCTTGTTCTCAGAATTCGGTTCTCGCCAGCCTACAACAATTTGCGGATATCCTGAACCAAGCAGGTCAGCGGTTGCGAGCGCGTGTCCTTGATTGAGATCGGATGTAAGGGTAGTATGAATAATAGTACCTTTTTGACTGTATACCGTTAGCTCATTCCCATGCATGGGTTCTACACCTGCCATAAATACAAGTTGATCTTTTACTTGCCCTGCTCTGACTTCACCAAAACTCTTTCCCTGAACAAACCATTCACCATCAGGTGAAACTTTCCATTTTCCGTTTTGATACGCAAACATTTTAATTCCTTCTTTTCCACCGATATATAACCATTCCCAATCTGCCGGACGGGCAGGCTTTCCATGCTCTACAACATCGAGGTTATGAGTGAGGTGCATAGAGTTGTCTATGACTTTATACTTCCATTTTTGAGTTACATCAATTGGCTTTTCGTAGGCAATCACTTTTACGCCTTCACCTTCTCCGCCTCTGTTACCACGACCATGTAGTGGTAACACAATCAATTGATACTTGTTTGCCTCAATTTTTACCCACCGCATTCTGTGAACGGTAGGCTCATGATGGAGTTCAACAGCCTTCCACAATTGAGTGGGGTCTTTGGGACGAATCAGATAATGTACGGATCCTGATTTCAGTGTGTCAGAAGTTTCAGAAGGATTCCATTGTGCGCCTACGGCTACTTCCACTTTTCCATCTCCATCAATGTCTCTGGCGGCAATGCAAACATTATCCGACTCAGTCAGATTTTCAATCATGACAAACCGTTTCCAGTCACCATTTCTGTACCAGGCAAATTGCTTTTTATCAGCGAGAAGAATATCAGGTTTACGGTCGCCATCAACATCACCAATAGCCAGACCATAGCCAATTGATATATTGTTATCAATGACCTGTGCTTCAAACTTTGGGTCGTTACTAAAGCGGAGGGCAAACGAAAAGATAAATAGCAGCAACCAGGGATTTATCATAATCTGTGCGCATTTAAAGGCAAGTAAATTTAACCGTTAAATGCTGGCTTTACCAACAGGAAGAATTGGCAAGACTGACCATGTGAAATATGGGTACATACATCCTGCAATCCAACGGTCATCCGATTGATTTTCGGAAGATTGAGATTATGGAATATTGTTTAAGTTAATAGTGTTCAGCTAAATTCACTAGCTATTCACTATTCACAATTAATGGAGTATCTGTTTTAAGCTGTCTGATTTAAAGGTGGTTGGGTAAAAAATTCCACTCCTAATGGTTCACTATTACTCAGTTTTATGCTGGTAGTGCCAGGATAGAGCCGTTTCATTTGGAAATGGGTCTCCTTGGGTAAGGTAATACCTGTAGAGCCTGCAACGTCATCGGTTCTTTCAGCCGAAAGAAGATTGACAGAATCCGTTTCCCCTGATGTCAATAAAATGATTTTATCATCGAAATCCATCATACGGGTCATGATGTAGTTCAACAATACTTTGAGACCTTGAAGGAGAATACCTGAGAGAAAGAATAGTAGTAAAATTTTCACAATTGATAAGTCATTTAATTCATTAATATGCTTAAGTACAAAACCCAGGCCACGGTAATCCTCTCAAACAATCTAAGCTAAAGAATGTGATAGATGAGCTGCAGATTTTACAGGTTAAGCGGTTACCTTTTTATACCTTCGCAAGAGATGTCACTATTTATCTCCTCCTTAAATTCAGGTAGCAACGGTAATTGCTATTACATTGGCAATCAGGACGAGGCCGTTTTAATTGACTGTGGCATTTCTTGCCGCGAAACAGAAAACCGGATGAAGCGGTTAGGATTACCTATGAAAAGGGTGAAAGCCATCTTTGTTTCTCACGAGCATTCCGATCATATTTATGGCGTTCCCAGGCTATCGAAGAAATATCAACTTCCTGTCTACATTACTCCCCCAACACGCCAAAATGGAAACCTGAACCTTAGGGATGATCTTGTGCTTCCGTTCAGGGCGTATGAACCAATTCGCATTGGTAATTTATCGGTAACGGCTTTTCCAAAATTTCACGATGCCATTGATCCGCATAGTTTTATTGTAGAAAACGATACCGTGAAGGTTGGCGTATTCACCGATATTGGTCAATCCTGTGTCCATCTGGTCAAACACTTTAAAGATTGTCATGCGGCTTTCCTCGAAGCTAATTATGACGAGGAAATGTTAGAAACAGGAAGATATCCTTTAGGATTAAAGAACAGAATCCGCGATGGGAGAGGGCATCTTTCAAATACGCAGGCGCTTCAGTTGTTTATTCAACACAAGGCTTCGCATTTGAACCACCTCTTTTTATCACACCTATCTAAGAACAATAACTCACCTAAGATTGTAAAAAAGTTATTCACAAAGATGGCAGGCAGCACAGAAATTATTATTGCCCCGCGAAATAAAGAAACACCGCTCTATCATATCAGGAATATTGAAGTAAATCGATTTCAAAAGTTGTCGGGCCAGAATACCCAGCTTCAACTCACCTTGTTTCAATAGGTTTTGTTTATTCAAAGACTACTCTGGCAAACTGTTGGTTCTTTTTACGCTGACCAAAAAGAATAACCTGTTTATTTGAAATCTGCCTGCCTACTTTTGGGCGGGTGATGACACCCTGATCGTTTTTGAAAAGCGGTTGACGCACCTGTTCACCGTGCTGGTTAAGACTGGCAATCACCACCACCGATTCGCGGCCATTAAAATTATAAGGACGCCCCACACCCTTATAACTCAGGTTCTTTGGATTGTCATTGAAGATAAAGCAGATTTTTCCTTTCACAATGGCAAGTGTATAAGAAGAGTAAAAACCCTTGTCGTTTATACTATGCTGACTTTTGGCAACTTTGTCAGCCCACTCAATTTGACCTTCAGAATTGACCTTCACCGCTATGATGTCATTATAGTAATAGTGGTAGTCGGTTGTAGTGGACATCACTCCATTGACAAAGAGAGTGCTGGTGACAGCATTCATAAAGTATTGTTCTCCTATCAGAATTGCGCTGCCATCTTTGCCCACGAGTAATTTGTCAAGATCATACTCATACAGTTCCGCCTCTTCGCCCTTTTCTGCTTTACGCACAGCACGATTAGCTTCACGCTCGGTCATACTTTGAACAATGAAATCAAGACTAAACTCTTTAAAGCTTTTGGTTATAATCTCTTTTGTTGCCGCATCAATGGTGAGAAAGTAAGTTCCCTTTACGCTATAGGTTCCCTTTTCTGAATAGAAACCTGCACATACTAACCGCTTATCATCCAGGATTTCTATTTGCATATCACTAAGAAACCGATCCTCCAGGGCTACCGGATATTGCATCAGCGTATTTCCATTATCGCGACACGCCAAAATTTCATAACTATAATTCGGTTGGCCTTTACGTTTGCTCTTTCGTCTTTCCTTGTAAATTAAACCCAGCAGGTAAACATTGCCAGAATTATCCAAACGATAAGACGCTACATCAAATAAGCCATCTTTATATGGAAGAGCAACATTTTTTTGCCACATCGATTTCATCTGGTCATCAAGTACATTGAACCCCAGCACCTGAGGCTCGTCTTTCGTAAAAGGTAACTTATAAAACACCAGCACTTTTGAGCTATCTCTTGAAACGCGGAAATTAAAGTCGCCATGATTAGAATTTGATTTTCCCGAGTAGTCAATCTCGGCTAACCTGAGTACCTCTGCCTTTGGTTGAAGTGAGCCCTTATCAATCTCGCGAACCAAGAGAATATTCTTTTTCAGATTCAAATCAGGATAGGAATAAAAAATATACAGTTTATTATTCAAATGCAATAGCTGCTGCACTTCACAAACATGACCTCCTTCCTTAAGTTCAAGGTCGAAGGATTTGGTAGGAACGAAGTCATTCGAATAATGCTCCAATGAATATGAATTGCCACCTAATAGAGGGGTGCGATAAAGACCTTTGATGGCATAAATTCCAGAACCGTCAAACCCAACAATATCTTCAAGTGTTGACTTGCGTGAAGCGCTAAATTCTTTGCCCCATTTGACAGAGAAATCTAACTCTTGAGAAAATACATCAATAGAAAAGAGCACTGCCCCGAGAGATAAAAATTGTACAAACTTCATGTCGGCAAGATAAGAGATACTGGGTAAAACATCCAGGAAGGAAAGATAGTAGTTATGCCATTTGGCTATCAGCCGACTCAATTGAAAAACCAACCTGGGAGAAGTTTATTGTGTTGGTGAGCTTAATAACAGCTTAGTTTACAAGATTTGATTCGCAATCAATGGCTTACGGCTTCGCATACAATTTCGGTATTGGAAATAAACTGCTGTCAATTCCCGGAATCACTTTTAAAGCATTTTCATAATATACTTTTCGTAATACAGAATCGGGGAGG
>JANOLM010000642.1:0-4450 GCA_031419815.1 Bacteroidia bacterium | reverse complement strand
AAAAAACTTTTGAAATACAATATAAATGTAGAGTAATAAGTACCCCAACAAGCAAGTTACTCGGGTATAACCGATTATTCAATGATTGCTGAAGTGAGATGGTCTAGAAAATCCGGACACAAACTAAACTTAAATTTGTGTTCACATGGAAAAGAAGATTGGAAAAACACGGCATCGGAAGTATGATGCACAATTCAAGGAAGAAGCCTTAAAACAAATCGAAAACGGGCAAAGTGTTTCATCTGTAGCTCAAGCCCTGGGGATAAGTGAAGCCTTGCTCTATCAATGGCGTAAGCGTAGCGCGGGTTCTCCAATGGGCAACACTGTAGAAGTAGAGCTGCTGCGCAAGCAAGTAAAGCAGCTTGAAACCGAGCGGGATATTTTAAAAAAAGCCTTAACCATTTTCAGCCGTTAGCCGTGAAAGAGATGTACCAATTTATTTCAGAACAGCGAAAAGATTATCCGCTACAAAAGCTTTGTAACGTACTGGGTGCAAACCGTAGTTCCTATTATGATTATCGAAATGGTAAGACCTATACCACCTCTGCGGTAGGGCAGACAGAAATGAAACAAGTCAGTGAACTGTTTAGCCTTCACCGTAGACGTTATGGTAGCCGAAGGCTGTCAAAGGCCCTTCAACAAAAAGGTATGCGGATAGGTAGATTTAAAGTTCGAAGATTAATGAAGCCATAATTGCATTCAAAGTATGTCGGGTGCAGACAACCCTTACGACAATGCGATTGCATTGAGACGTAGGGCTACAAGTTTGAGAACTCTCTATTAATAATGGTAGATTTTAAAGGAATATTAAGGATTCATTTGTAATTCGACAGAATAGTATTACTATTGCAGGATGATAGCTTTACTCTCTAAGTTAGATCTAATGCAACACACCAGAGCGAGAAATCTTGTTATCATGGTTCTATTGCTAGCTTTTGGAGTCTGCTTTGAGGTTTCCTATTTTAACAAAAAGGGTTCTAATGAGCATTATAGTAGTGCAATACACTACACGCCAGAAAGCCATCACTTTCCTTTATCCATTCCATTATCAACTGGTGAGGGGTGCTCAGGTATCGGAGATGATTTTTGGGAAGAAGATGGAAACTTCATCGACTTGTCAACTATTTCAGTTTTCTCCTCAGAATCCATTTACTTTCATCATCAGAGTAATTCTCAACTTCAGGAATCCCTTAACCTTCCATTTACACCTCCCGAATCTGTTACCCTTAACCGGATATAGCTCAAAACTGAGGTTCGGTACTAATTTGCATATACGCTTTAGCTCTTGTCAGAATGATTGACAAAAGGTTATGTAGTGTGTAGTGCGTTAAGGAAAATATTGATTCATTTCTCAAAGCCATCTAAAAATGAAAGACTTCATTAAAGATATCAAGCAGGATTTACCTGCCAGCATAGTTGTATTTTTTGTTGCCGTGCCATTATGTTTGGGCATCGCTCTCGCCTCAGGCGCACCTCTATTTGCCGGAATTATTGCGGGCATAATCGGAGGTATTGTGGTCGGTGCTGCCAGTGGTTCTTCTTTAGGGGTTAGCGGCCCAGCGGCCGGATTAGCCGTTATCGTTTTAACATCCATTGCTTCGCTTGGCGGTTCCTGGGAAGCGTTTTTAACAGCCGTAGTCTTGGCAGGAATTATCCAACTCGTATTGGGATTTGCCAAAGCGGGTTTCATTGCCTACTTCTTTCCATCATCGGTTATTAAGGGAATGCTGACAGGCATAGGGCTTTTAATAATCTTAAAACAAATTCCACACGCATTGGGTTGGGACAAGGATGTAGAAGGCGATGACGCTTTCTTTCAGGCAGATGGGCAAAATACTTTCTCAGAGATAATTAATGCGTTTCAGTTTTTTACTCCGGGAGCATTGCTAATAGCAGGAATTTCATTGGGGATACTGATCCTTTGGGATACCGTATTAACGAAAAAGCATAAAATATTCGGGATGATAAACGGACCTCTTGTGGTTGTGGTGTTGGGTATTGTAATGAATTATTTTTATCAAAACGGGATAATGAATTTCAGTTTGGCCCCCGACCAGGTAGTAAGAATTCCTGTTCCTGAAAACTTATCAGCGTTTTTCGCTCAATTTACTTTGCCAGACTTTTCAGCACTAACAAATTTTGAGGTTTGGAAAATTGCTTTAGTTTTAGCCATTGTAGCAAGTCTTGAAACGCTGCTTTGCGTTGAGGCTACTGACAAGCTTGATCCCTATAAAAGGATTACACCAACCAATAGAGAACTAAAGGCACAAGGTTTAGGAAATGTAATTTCTGGTCTAATTGGTGGTTTACCTATTACCCAGGTTATCGTTCGTAGTTCAGCTAACATCTCTTTTGGTGGAAAAACAAAAATATCTGCCATTATGCACGGATTTTTTTTACTCCTTAGTGCACTAACGCTAGCAAGTATATTGAATATGATACCATTGGCAAGTTTAGCCGCCATTTTACTAATGGTAGGTTATAAACTGGCCAAACCCTCGCTTTTTAGACAAATGTATAATTTGGGTTGGGAACAATTTATTCCTTTCACAGCAACAGTGGTTGCCATTCTTTTAACCGACCTGTTAATGGGTATTACAATAGGAATGCTCTTAGGCATCTTTTACACCTTACGTCATAGTTACCGCAATTCTCATCACATGAAAAGCACAATCACTAATGAAGATGGACAACAAATTCATCATCTGGTTTTAGCCGAAGAGGTTTCATTTTTCAACAAAGCAAATGTTATAACCGCGTTGGAAAGCATTCCAGCAAATTCAAAAGTGATTATTGATTGCTCGAAATCCAAATCAATTGCCTTCGATGTTGTTGAGTTAATCAAAGATTATCAGAGTAAGGCTAAAATGAAAAACATAACCGTTGATAAGATAAACTTCATTGAACCAGCTTAGATTTTAAACATTTAAAAATTCTAAAACAAAAAAACATGAGAACACTTACAAAAGAACTTAGAGATAAAATAACCCCAATGGAAGCAATAGAAATTCTGAAAAAGGGTAATGAGCGTTTTGTAAACAACCTGAAAGTGAACCGCAACCTGTTGCAACAGGTAAACGAAACCTCGGATGGCCAACATCCCTTTGCCGTGATCTTGAGTTGTATTGACTCACGTACTTCAGCCGAACTGATTTTTGACCAGGGCTTAGGTGATGTTTTCAGTGTAAGGATAGCGGGCAATATCCAAAATGCAGACATTCTGGGTAGCCTGGAATTTAGCTGCAAAGTAGCGGGGGCAAAAGTAGTGGTAGTGCTTGGTCATACCAAATGTGGAGCAGTAAAGGGCGCTTGCGATCAAGTAACATTAGGGAATCTCACTACACTGTTAGAAAAAATAAAGCCTGCTGTTGATGGTGAAACATCCGTAACAACAGACCGGAATGCCAACAATTCAAAGTTTGTGGAAAAAGTTGCTTCGCTGAATGTCAGGATTACCCAAAAACAGATTCTGAAGAATAGTCCTATTCTTAAGGAGATGATCGAAAAGGGTGAGATTGCCCTTGTCGGTGGGATGTATGATGTGGAAACCGGGATCGTAGATTTTTATGACGATGAAATTGTTACGGCAGAGAAAGCGACTTCGTAGGCTTGTAAATTTAACAGTCCTTTAAGTTCTATCCTGATTGGAAGAATTTTAAAGGACTGCAATAAACATTACTACTATTTTCGAATGGAGAACTTATTGAATATCCAGATAAAAATTGACGAACGGGCTTTTACAAAAGATCCATCTTCCTCAGACCTTGGCAAAAATATCATTCTGCATAGCATTGGCCTGATTGATGAACTTGGCTTTGAGGCTTTTACTTTTGGAAAACTTGCCGACAAAACACAGTGCACAGAAGCCTCTATCTACCGTTACTTTGAAAACAAACACAGGTTGCTCATTTACCATCTCACTTGGTACTGGACCTGGATGGAATACCGTCTCACTCTTGCAACAGCCAACATTAAATCACCTGAGGAACGATTGACGATTGCCATTCGGCTGTTGACCTCACCCCTGGAGCACCAGCCCCGCATACCACAAGTAGATGAGGCCGCTCTATACAGGATTGTGATCGCAGAGTCGCAAAAGGTATATCTGACAAAGAATGTGGATGAGGAAAACAAACAGGGTTTGTTCTTCAGCTATAAAAGACTTTGTAAAAAAGCTGCTGGAATTGTGAGAGAAATAAATTCTGAATACCGTTATCCTACAGCGCTGATTTCTACTATGATCGAAAGCTCATACGACCAGCGGTATTTTGCCAGGCATCTCCCTTCTCTTACTGAAATACCAAAAGAACAGGAAGATGGCATTACAGAATATTTAACCGAGCTGGTGTTCAAGGCCATTAAATAGAAAGTATAGAATGAGGAACTAAAAATTATGAATCGCTAAGTGAATTCATGAGTAAGAAAGCAAAATTGAAGAACAGTATACTTG
>JANOLM010000641.1:0-4124 GCA_031419815.1 Bacteroidia bacterium | reverse complement strand
GGAAGTAAACTTGAGATCAAAGTTTTATTCTCCGACAATCTTAACACCGGAAGATGTGCCGATTCGTGAAGCACCTGCATCAATCATTTCAATCGCTTGCGCCTTGGTTTTAATTCCGCCTGAAGCTTTGATACCAACACCGGGAACTAAAGTAGATTTTATTAACCTGATATGTTCAACCGTTGCTCCCGAAGGAGCAAAGCCCGTTGAAGTCTTGACAAAATCAACTCCGGCATCGCAACATATTTTTGTTGCCGTTACTATTTCTTCAAGACTAAGATAGGCCGTCTCAATGATCACCTTGATTATTTTCTGTTGATCGTGAGCAAGTTTGCTACACTTGGCTATCTCAATTTTTGTCCACGGTATCCCGGTCTTAAAAGAACTGATATTCCACACTACATCCACCTCATCGGCACCATTATCAATAGCGCGCTTCATCTCATCTAATTTCGTTTCTGTCATATTGTAGCCCAGTGGAAACCCGGCAACTGTAACCAAAATAATATTCTCTTTGCCTATTTCACGCTTCGCGCGTTTCACCCAAAAGGGAGGAACACATATGCCCAGGAAATTATATTGCTTTGCTTCCATCACCAACAGATCAATATCTGCAATACACAATGCTGGGCTAAGGTTAGTATGCTCAATGAAGCGAGAAAGATTCATACTTTAATTAAGGCAGGTTTTGAAACGAAGTTAGTTTTTCCATACCATATTAAATAACGGGATTCTATTTCTGTGTTTAGCCTAATTGCCTAAAAAATGCATTATGAGGCTTACTTATATTTCCAGCACTCCACTAAGTGATCATTCACCAGTCCACAAGCCTGCATGTGCGCATAAATGACTGTGGAGCCTACAAACTTAAAGCCGCGTTTGATTAAGTCTTTGCTAAGCACATCTGACTCTTTCGTGATAGCCGGAATCTGCTTTAAAGTTTTCCATTTGTTCACGATCGGTTTATGGTTCACAAAACCCCAGATATAATTGTCAAAACTTCCAAATTCCTTTTGCACTTCAAGGAACCGTTTGGCATTGTTAACCGCTGCGTAAACTTTTAACCTATTGCGAACGATGTTGGGGTTCAATAAAATCTTTTCAAGTTTTTTTTCACTGAAGCGCGCTACTTTCACCGGGTCAAAGCCCGCGAAAGCCTTGTGATACCCTTCGCGCTTTTTTAAAATCATTGACCAGCTCAACCCAGCCTGCGCTCCCTCTAAGATCAAAAATTCAAAATGAACACGGTCATCATGCACCGGCACACCCCACTCTTCATCGTGGTATTGAATGTACTGATCAAATTTCAAGCACCACGGACATCTAAATATATCCTTGTTGTCATTCATATCGGATTCATTTAAGTAGGTTCCCTGAGATTAAAATAAAAAATGATAGTGTCCAATACTAAACTTACGAACCATTCAAAGACAATCTCTATTCCTAAAGGTGCAAAAACTTTTGAATAGAGTCCAGCTTCTGGACTCTTGGATATGTATAGAAGCACAGCCTTCAGAATTACAGGATTTTAAGAGGGTGTATGGCACTTTTTCAGTAGGGACTAAAATCCATAAAATAATTTCAATTACCACGGGCTTAAACTGTGGTCATTTTTAACAATAGAAGACTGGGCTTAGCCCAAAAGAGAAATCGCAAACACTCTATTAAGAACTAAGAACTGTGTGAACATAGAGAGCTAAAATTTTGTATTTTTACTCATGCAGGTTTAATCTGCCGTTATTGTTTTTCTTAACCAATAAATCCTTGCCATGAAGTCAATCCTAAAAATTTGTGTCACGCTTATTTTATTGATAAGTATGAATGCCGTTGCCCAAGCGCAAAGCAACGTAATAAAGATTAATATTTTTAGTCCAATTGTGAGCACTTTAAATATGCAGTATGAGCGGAAAATTACCAGCAATGGAAGTTTTCAGTTGGGTTTCTATTTCACTGGCTACTCTGTTGAAAATACAAAATTTAGTGGTTTGGGGATCACACCCGAATACAGATTTTATCTGTCGAATATGGATGCACCACAAGGTGTGTATGTTGCTCCGTTTCTTCGCTATCAAAGCTTTACCTTATCCAACGGAAATAACAAGGGAACCCTCACCACTATGGGTGGCGGTTTGATTTTAGGCAAGCAATGGATATTCAAAGAAAAAATAGCCTTGGATATTTTCTTAGGTCCCAGCTACTCTTCCGGAGACGTGAAAGTAACTTCTGGAACTGATTCATTTAATACAAATGCGTTTAGTGGGTTTGGTTTACGCACAGGTGTTTGCTTTGGATTTGCTTTTTAAAATTTATGAAGAGCCTGCATGATGCAGGCTCTTCATTTTCATCTGTTAACGACACGGTCTAGTGTAATGTTAATTGTAATTTGACGGTTAATCTTTGCGGAGGCTATCTGATTTTACAGTGACTTTTACGATTAACTATTAACATTTCACGGTTAACTTAACACTAGTACAAGGAAGGGAAACACAGATTTAACGCTAGTACTTGTACTTGTCTCGATGACCTTTCGCTTCGCGCGATATTCTTCCCGAGTGTTTATTGAATCGCTTTTTATCTTCCGCATTCATCTCGAAGCGCCTCTGCTCTTTTATTAATTTCAGATAGCTTTCATAGACTTCGTTTTCCAACATTCCTGAATGCACGGCCTCAAGTACTGCGCAGCCCGCTTCCTGCAAATGGCGGCAATCGGAGAAGCGACAGCTAGCTGCTAACTTTTGAATGGCAGGAAACGATTCATCGGAAGTTTGTCCTTCTTCGAATGTAAGCCCGAATTCGCGCATACCTGGAGTGTCAATCAACAGGCTGCCGCTGGGCAACTGAAAAAGATCTCGCGTGGTGGTGGTGTGTTTTCCTTTGTTGTTGAAATCACTGATACCATTTACCGACTGCAGGTTGGTATGCATTAAGGCGTTTAACAGAGAGCTTTTGCCTACTCCTGAAGAACCGATGAGAATATATGTCTTGTATTTTTCCAACACACTGTTTCGGAGTTCATCCAAACCAATTCCCGTGTAGGTGCTGCAAAAATAAACCGGACAATCGCGTTGCAGCTTAGCTATTTCATGCGTGTACTTTGTCCAATCATCTACAAGATCTACTTTATTCAATACGATAATCGGTTTGATGTTGCAGGCTGCCAGTTGTACGAGGTAGCGTTCCAATCGCATGAGGTTGAAGTTACGGTCGAGGCCTTGCACAATCAGCGCGCCATCCACATTAGTGGCGAGTAACTGCTTTTCTGTTTTCGCACCCGGGTTTTTGCGCGACAGTTCATTCCTGCGCGGCAACACATCAATGATGTAGCCGAGGGTATCATAATCTTTCAGTGTAACCCAATCGCCCAGCTTGGGCAGTTCTGCTGTGGAGGCTACGTGCAACAGTTTGCCGGAAAGCTCCGCTTCCTTTTCTCCGTTGGCGGTGATCACATAATATTTAAAACCTTGTATGGACGTAATGCGGCCGATGATTAAATCATCTTTGAGTTGTTCGGGCTGGAAGAAAGTATTCCAACCATAGTGTTCTAGTGATATCATTTGAAATATAAGTTAGTGAAGGCTTGCCATGTGGTGCATAGCAAAACAGTCATCGTGAATTGAAAATACGATTACAAGAAAACGAAGTACAGACCAGAGTTCAGAAGAAAGTGTCTGTACTTACGCGGCCACAATTCCGGCCAGTGGGCAATATTTAGAAAGGTTGGTTTTCATACTGGGGATAAAGGTATAGAAAATCTAACTATCCTTCGTATTTAAAGATTCGTGCTAAAACATATATTCTAGTTTGCGAGATATGGATCTCAATGGTAGAATCAAACACAGCCGCATCTGATAAATTATAGTTTGCATCAAAAGTTGCTCGTGTTATAAGATCAACCAGATTATCAATACTATTCAAAATATCTCTTTCTAATTCCTGATCTACCGATCCAAGTAACACGATAAAATTCCTACGAAATGATGCGCTTTTCGACTTTAACGAATCAATGACATTAATTTTTATTGTGTCAGTCAGTTGATAGTCTTTCAAATGACCTGCTTCTTCAATGAATTCTGAAAAAAACTTGTGAATGTATTCCTTGTGTGGTTCAATAATTAAATCCTTGA
>JANOLM010000640.1:0-4878 GCA_031419815.1 Bacteroidia bacterium | reverse complement strand
TGCCAACGCGTTTGGAAGAATTCATCACCTCGCTTTGCACCGACACAATCATCATGTTGGCTCCGTTGCTTTCGTTCACCAACTGGCCCATATAAAATTTCTGGTTGCGCATTAATACCATCATGCTATCCAGCTGAACCTGCGAAGAAATCTGTTTGGGGAAAAGATCACTGAGAAAAAACCTTGTGTTGGCCGTGTCCTTGCGGATCACTTTGACAAACGGCAAACTCAACACATTATTAATGCCTGCAATAGTCCGCACCTCACGGCCAAACTCACGAAAATGTTCAAAGTTTTTGATGTCATAGAGTGCACTGTCTCTGATGCCAACCGCCACAATATTGCCATCTTCCCCAAATTGCTCCTTGAATTTATTCAAGTAAACCATGTCTGGATCATTGGGCGGCACAGAACGCACAAAGTCATAGCTCATTTCGACTTTGGTAGCATAATAGCCCATCAAAGCCGTTATCAAGCCAATCAAAATAATGAGGGGCAGTCTGAACTTAATAATAAAGTGAGCAACCTTTGACCACATAGCTGTTTTGTGAAAAAATCAGAACGGCAAAGCTAATGATTTTTGGGGTTTTTGAAGGTTTAATTATATGGCAAAAGACCATTTTTAAGATAGTCTTGAGGGTTTTCATCCAGCTCAGATTACTGAAATCCCTTTGATCTTTCGATAGAGGGAAAGCGCGTGCCGGTCGGTCAGTCCCGAAATGAAATCAATGATGTTGCGTAACATGAGATAAACATTCTCTGGTTGTACAGTTATATCGTGTTGCACCTCTTTTGGCAATAGCAATTGCAGGTTCTGATACTTTCTTGATTTTGTCTGCCTGCCGGTATTCTGCATTAGGTAAAAACCAGCTTTTGTAAACTCTTCCAATAAACCAGGAAGCACCTCATGGCCTGCAGCTTCAATCTCTACAACCTGCCTGGCCTGATAAATCTTTAACTTGGAAACGGTGATGATTTCTTTGAGCGCATTTTTGGAAGGACAATGATCTGCCAATGCCTGATCAAATTTTCCGGAAAGGATTTCTTCTTCTTTTTCTAAAAAGAGGGAAGAGCATTCATCCATTAAATCTCCAATAGCCAAGGCTCTCAAGTATCCTATCTTTTCCTGCTGGCTTGTAAGTTGATCCAGTTTACCAAGCTTGGATTTATTTTTTGTGATTACTCCTTCAAATAAAGCCCTTGCTTCCTCATAGCTTACTAGTCCTAAAATGCAACCATCCTCCAGATCGATGATGCTGTAACAAATATCGTCTGCAGCTTCTACTAAAAAGGCAAGTGGATGCCGGATAGAAACATACTGCTCTATTTCGCCTAACCCCAATTGATGGATAACCTCGTTGAATATTTCTTTTTCAGTTTGAAAGAATCCAAATTTTTTCTGACTACGCTTTGATTTATCGCGGTGAGGAAATAATGCCGGGCATGGATATTTTGTAAAAGCCCCTAGGGTAGCAAACGTTAATTTTAAACCGTATTGATTTTTTGTGAGGAGGCGAAAGCCTTGTGCGTTTCCTTCAAACTTTATTAAGTCAGTCCACTCTGCTTCACTTACTTTTTCTTTGAAGGATTGACCTTGTTGATGATCGGCAAAAAAATCAGAGATAGCATCTTCTCCAGCATGACCAAAAGGAGGATTGCCTAAATCATGTGCCAGGGATGCCGCTGCCACAATTGCACCAAAATCAAAAAGTGAGAATTTCTTGCTGAGGTCCGGATGTCTTTGCAAAATTACTTCTCCTACCCGTTTGCCAAGGGAGCGGCCCACACTGGAAACTTCAAGGCTGTGGGTGAGCCGGGTGTGAACAAAATCAAGCTCAGGCAATGGGTGAACTTGTGTCTTATCCTGCAGTTTGCGAAATGGATGCGAGAATATGATGCGGTCATAATCCTGTTCAAATGCGCTACGCGATTGCTCGTGAGTAGATTGTTTTTGTCCGGTGCGATGGGAAGAGAGAAGCTGAAGCCAGTTCATGAATGACTAAAAAAGCAAGAGGCCTTCAATAAATTTGAAATCCTTTACATTTAAGGTATAAAGTGGAATTTCGTACGTTAGAGCAGTGGCAGCTACAAGGGCATCTTGAATCCGCAATCCATGACTTAGCGAATAGTCAACAATAAGATTTCGATGAACTAAATCTATATCTGGTTTTAATTCAAGGAGTAAAAACTCTTCGAGTTTTGTTTGAAGGAAATTAAGGTGTCTCTTATCTTTTGAGCCACATAGAATTTCTGAAAAGGAAACACTACTGATGCACAAATTTTCCGTGCCAAAAGAAGCTAACTTTGAAATGACATTGGCGTTATTTCGATCAAATACCTCAATCAGTACATCAGAATCACAAAGTACTAAACTCTTTTCTTCCATGAAAGATTTCGTAAATGCTCTTTGCTTATCAACTGACCTTTCATTATCCCGCCCATTGCCTTAAGGTCATCAATCGACTTGATTTTGCTTTTTCCAAGATTTTTACGGAGTAAGGCTTTATCCTCTTTAATTTCCACATCTAAACGGGAAAGAAGATCTTTGATAAACTGTGAATCTTTTTTATTACGTATGTTAATCACTATGGTTTCCATCCTTCAAAAATACAATTAAATACATAATATTTATTACTCTTTCAACATGGATGCGAGAATATGATGCAGTCATAATCCTGTTCAAATGCGCTACGCGATTGCTCGTGAGGAGATTGTTTTTGTCCGGTGCGATGGGAAGAGAGAAGCTGAAGCCAGTTCATGAATTAGTCAAAAAGCCTAATGTCTTTTATGAATTTAAAATCTTTGACATTGAGGGTGTACAACTCAAGGTTAAGCTTAATTGAGGTAGCCGCAATTAGTGCATCTTGAACTTTAAGCCTATGACTCAAGGAGTATTCACTGACAAGAGTCAAATGTAGATTACTTATTTCTCTTGTGACAGGCAGAACTAAACTTTGGTCGATAAATTTGCTTAAGCTTTCCCAATGCCTCTTATCTCTGGCACCATAGAGAAGTTCACTAGCTGTGATTTCACTTATACAAATATTCTCAATTCCTATGACCAGTAGTCTTTCTTTAATTTTTTATTCGCTCTGTCCAGAAATTCGATAAGAACATCGGTATCAGCAATTACCAACTTCTCTTCTTCCATGAAATTTCTCGCAAATGTTCTTTACTGATTAATTGTCCTTTCATCGAGCCTGCGAAGCTCAAAAATTCCTCTTTGGATTTGAACTTGCTTTTGGGAAGTTGTTGTCTCAATTTCTCCTGTTCATCGGTGACTTCAACATCCATACCATCAAGGAATTTTTTGATGATCTCTGTGTCTTTCTTGTTTTTTGTGTGAATTACCAAGGTTCCCATACTCAAAGCTATCACTTTATTGTTATTCTTTCATTACCAGATCAATGCTCTTTTACATGTAATGGATTCTTACTAAGAACGATGCTTATTTTTATTCGGTCTCTCTGATTTGAAGTGGGTCTTGTTCTAAAATTTTTGTCAGCACGTTGTACAAGTGTGGCAATTGGGTTGAAAACATTTCAGATCTCTCGAAAAAATTCTCGACTGCTACCGCGAAAAATTCTTCAATACCTTCAAAAGCATAACGTCTGAAAAAATGTTGCTCGTCTGACTGGATCATTTTCATTTCCGCCATGGCCAGCTCTTCAAACTCTGCAACCCAGTCGTTGTCCAAAACCGTATATTGATACTTCATTAATTTATGTTCAAGCCAAAGCGCGTGAGCGAATTCGTGCAACAGCAAATTAAGTCCATCATCAGGGCGATCCAATCCCTCTATCACACCGCGCCAACTGAATACAATAATCCGTAAGCCCGGGTTAACTTCTCCTTTGTGCCGCTTGTGTGTATACTTTGAATTATAATAATCAGGGTACACTATGATTTTTTTAAAGTAGGTAAGGCTCTCGCGTGGTAAACCGAAAACCAGTTGACTTGCTCCACAACAAATAATCGCTTTCATGGCGCTCGTCAGTTTCACATCGCTTCGCGGAATAAACTCGAAATACTCGTAGTGGTCGCGCACGAGCCTTAGAAATTTTAATTTTGATGACCCGGGCAGATTAGTGTAGTAGGGATATTTGTGATTAAGAAAACGATGAAAGACCGGTCTATGAAAAAGCCTGAACCAGATTTCTTCATATAGCCCATAGAAAACACTGAATACTGGGACGGATGATAATTTCAATGGTTCCTATTTAACAGCCGCAGATTCACAGAAATATTCATCTGTGCATCTGTGGCCAGATACTTATTTTAAATAGAACGAAGCAGATTTTTCATAGAACACTCTCTTTCCAGTACGGTCTTTATCTCACTACTCTTCACACGATCTTGTTTCATGGTATCGCGATAGCGTATCGTAACGGTATCGTCTTGCAGTGTTTGGTGATCGATGGTAACGCAAAACGGAGTACCAATAGCATCTTGCCTGCGGTAACGTTTGCCGATGGCATCTTTCTCTTCATAGAAACATCGGAAATCAAACTTTATGTCGTTCATGATTTCGGTTGCTTTTTCGGGAAGGCCATCTTTTTCATTAGGGGTAAGATGGCAACTTTATGAGGTGCAAGAGCAGGTGGAATTCTTAGCACAACTCTTTCGCTTCCATCCGGTAATTTTTCCTCCACATAGGAACTGGCAAGCACGGACAAAAACATGCGGTCTAAGCCTACGGAAGTTTCCACTACATACGGTATAAAATTCTGGTTGTCCTCGGGATCGAAGTATTGCAATTTTTTACCTGAAAACTTCTCATGATTCTTTAAATCGAAATCGGTGCGTGAGTGGATGCCTTCTAACTCTTTGAAGCCCATCGGAAAATTGAATTGAATATCGCAGGCAGCATTTGCGTAG
>JANOLM010000639.1:0-7950 GCA_031419815.1 Bacteroidia bacterium | reverse complement strand
GGAGTTGATAGAATCGTAAACTATCCAGGCTGGAGTGTAGGCCGTACAGATAAAAAAATTGATCGCAAGTTGCAGGGCAACTGTTTCATGCCCAGATCAAAAGTGCGAGCCGCAGCATAGACGGAAAGCTATGAAGCTAAGTCCACTGCTTTCTTCATTTTTTCCAAACCGGTTTTCGCCACACTTAGCAGATCATTCTTCCAATACTCTGGATTAAATAATTCCAGCGACAACACTTTTGTGCCTCCCATATTGATCAGGTCGGTTACAATTTGTTTGAGTGGCGCCACTCCATCTCCAGGGTAAAGCCGGTCTTTATCTTTCTGTGCTTCGCGGGGAATGGTCGAAGGATAATCATTGAAGTGAATAACATCAATAATCTTTCCGTTTACCATTTTTAAACTCTCAAATCCAGAACCACCTCTGAATAAATGGTAGACATCAGGTAAGATGTGGACATCCGGATCATTGGCAGCAGCCGCAGCCATCAACGCCTGACCCAAGGAAAAGAAAACAGGTGAAGATCCCCAGAATTCTAATTGTGGCATCACTCCAGTCTGACGGCCAAGATCGAGAAGCTGCTTGTATCGCTCGCCAACTTTTATCAAGTCGAGCGGAGTACCGGCTTTTACGCCTGATGAAGGAGCAGCAATGCGCGTGCAACCAAGCTCGGCCATCATCTCCATCTCCTGACGCATCTGATCGAAGCCTGCCTTTCGTTGTTGCTCATCCTCTACCATCCACGGAGCAAATCCAATAGCGTCATCTACGGTGAGGTGACTATCATCCAAATATTTTTTCAACGCCTTCAAGGAATGACCTTGCTCTTTATATTCTTTCACATCGCTTACCCATACTTCAACCCCATCGTATCCTGCTTTGGCCGCTACCTCAAGATACTTTTGCAGGCCCGACTTTTGCCCACTGATGGTGCTGGTATTTAAGCAAAATTTGAATTTACTAGCTGGTTTCTTTTCTTCTGAAAATACCAATTGAGGAGCCATTGCTATTCCACCGGTCAAGCCTAAAGTCTTTAATGTATCTCTTCTATTCATGATGAGTCAGTTAGGTAAAATTAATTTTATTTGTAGTACTTCAATTTTTTTTAAATGTGGGCACACAAAAGTTCCATTACTTTATTTGTACGAGCAGCGGATACCCCAGTACTTGGGCATTGACCTTTACCTAAAAGTTCATCTACAATGGTTTGAATAAGAGGTTGCTGAATGTGCTTTGGTATTTTGAAGGTCATCACTTCTTTTTCTTTTCCCTCCAGTTCCACCGTAACGGAATGGTCACCGAAATAAGGAAACGAAATCTGGCCTTTGCTTCCTACGATCGTAGTTACTTCTTTATCTGAAATCTTAGATGTTGTAAAACACCAATTACCCTGGCCAATAACTCCAGTCTTAAAATGAAAGGATCCTACTACAATATCTTCAGCAGGGTATAGCTGAGCTTGATTGCTGGCAAAGCCTTGGGCATGCTGAACAGGTCCGAATAGAAAATCCATTATATCAAGTTGGTGTGAGGCTAAATCAAAGAAATAACCACCTCCTGCAATCTCGGGAAAAATGCGCCAGTTAGTTTCACTCCCACTGGCGCCAACAATATCTGGCTGGAGTGTTTTGTTGAGTAGAATATTTACGTAACGCACATCACCTATTACACCATTCTCCACCAATGATTTAATCTTCAAAAAATTAGGCAGCGTCCTTCTGTAATAGGCCGTGAACAAGGGGATGCCAGCTTTCTGGCAAGTATCGATCATGGAGAGACACTCTTGATGCGTTCTTGCCATTGGTTTTTCTACATACACAGGCTTGCCGGCTTTTGCAGCTTTGAGTGTATATGCTTCGTGCGAATCCGGTGGAGTGGCAATGTAAATTGCATTTACATCCGGGTCATTGATGAGTTGATCGGCATTGTCATACCATTTAGGTACACCGTGCCGTTGTGCATAATCCTTTGCTTTTTCACCATTCCTTCTCATGACGGCCACCAGCTTGGATCCTTCAATCAGGTTCATTGCAGGAGCACTTTTTACTTCGCACACGTCCCCTACTCCAACAATTCCCCAGCGCACTTCTGTTAATTGTTTCATGGCCATACTACTTCGCTCATTACTTAGGTGACATAATCGTTCATCTTAGACCTTATAAATCAAATACTTACACCAACTCTTTGTCGCGAAAGCCCTGCCTACCGGCAGGCAGGTACGTAGTACTCTGTAAGAGGGGTAGGCATTCAAGCCATTGCATGGACAAAAAGTTACTGCGTAAGATTACAGACTGGTCAAGATAACAATATCAAAACCAAGTTCTATTTCATTTTACACGAAAAATTTCTAGAGGGCAGGTGTGACTTCAAATTCAGCAACTTTATAAAAAAAAAGGAACCCTTTTAAAATAGGGTTCCTTTCTATGAAATTTTTTATGATCAATCCAACAAACCGAGAGCTTTCATCCGCTTTTCAATGCGAGCTATCTGTTGAGTCATCTCAAGGTCGGAATATATTACGTAAAGGTTATCCAAAACCTTAACATCATCCGGGCTAAGCTTTTCGGAGGATTCCCAATATGGCAGCGCAACTCTCAACTTTTCCTGATAGACCTTATCTAATTCAAGTTTCTTTTTAAAATCATCTTTTGAATTACCCAAATTATTCATTTCTGATTTTACTTTCTTTGCATCGCTGTATATGATTTCAGCAATGGCAATATGAGCATCAAAATATTTAGGATCTAACTTTAAGGCCTCTTCAAACCAAGTCTTGGCTGCAGCTGGGTCACCGAGTTCCAAATTGATCACACCGCAAAAATAACGGGCTTCCTTGTCAGTCGGATTTTCTTTAGCCTGCTTTTCCATAATCGCACGTGCTTCGGGAAGTCTGTTCATTTTGATGTAAATGTCCAGTTCGTATTTTGGAAACTCTGAATTACCAGGAAATTTAGCCACTGCTTCTTTTGCGACTTCAAGGGCTTTATCTAAATCTTTCTTCTTGTCCCTGTAAATGCTGTAGAGCTGAATGTAGGCATCGCCTGATTTCCCCCCCATCGCCTGATACTTGCGGATATACTCAATTGATTTATCGTACTCCTCAGCAGAGGGTCCAAAGAAAACACCTGCATTCATTAGTATAGCAGTATCTTCTGGTATAAAATATATGGTGCGCTCAATGTATTCAAAAGCCTTCTTATAATTCTTTTCGTCTTGATAAAATACCAGAGCTTTTTTTGCATAGCTATCTGCAAAATTGGGGAATATCTGAGTCTCCGTAATTAGAGGAAGTCCCATTTCATTTTTGTAAAAATCAATTTGACCCTTTCCTAGTTCTCTCGCTTTAGCGAAAGACTCAACAGCTACTTTAAAGGGCTCAGCTTCCAGAGCTTTATACGCTGTATTTTTACTAGTATCAATTGCTGTATAGATCAGGCCTTTATAAAACCAAGCCTCGGCTGCTTTTTTTGAAGGCTGACCTTTTTTATCCACCATAAATTCCTGGCTGGCAACAGTAACATCAATAATAGCTTTGGCTTCATCTAATTTGCCTTCTCTAAATGTCTTCTCAGCTTTAGGCAAACTTGGCTTTATTTCTTTTTGCGCAAACAACATCAATGGAGTTGCAAGCGCTGCTAAAAGAATTACTTTTTTCATTTTAGGTTTAGTTTAGTCGAACAAATTTAAGGTTTTCAATTAATTACTAGTTTCTACATCATCTATTTTTTCAATCTTTTCAACGGAGGATATTGAATCGTCTTCGTTTAATTTTATCAATCTCACTCCTTGTGTGGCCCTGCCCATTACCCTCAATTGCTCTACAGCAATGCGAATACTTATGCCGGATTTATTGATAATCATGAGCTCATCCTTGTCTCCTACTTCCTTAATTGCAACAAGCTTGCCAGTTTTTTCCGTAATGTTGATGGTCTTCACTCCTTTTCCTCCTCTGCGCGTAATTCTGTAATCGCCCATATCCGAGCGTTTGCCATATCCCTTCTCAGAAACTACAAGCAAATTCGCATCCTCACGGGTAATACACACCATTCCCACCACTTTGTCATCAACCGAATCAAGCGTGACACCCCGAACACCTGAGGCCGTGCGACCCATCGGTCGTACATCAACTTCGTTAAAGTGGACTGCCTTACCACCACTCTTGGCAATCACAATATGGTTTTTACCATTGGTCATGGCAGCTTCAAGCAATCGGTCGCCTTCGTGAATAGTGATAGCAGTAATGCCATTTGCCCGTGGTCTTGAATACGCTTCCAGGGATGTTTTTTTGATGGTTCCTTTTTCTGTGCAAAGGATAACAAAGTTGCTGTTGATATATTCTTCGTCTTCCAGGTTCTTAACATTCAATACGGCCCGTACATTGTCGCCTGCCTCAATGTTAAGAAGATTTTGTATGGCCCTGCCTTTGGAAGTTTTGTTTCCTTCCGGGATTTCATAGGCTTTCTTCCAATATACTTTTCCAAGCTCGGTGAAAATAAGTAGATAGTTATGGGCATGGGCAATGAAAAGATGTTCGGTGAAATCGTCTTCTTTCGTGGTGGCGGCTTTTGATCCGATGCCTCCCCTGCCCTGGGTTCTATATTCTGATAAAGAAGTGCGCTTGATATATCCTTGATTCGATATGGTGATAACCATTTCTTCATTCGGGATCATATCCTCTAACGTGATGTCTTCTTCGTTATGAACAACTGCCGTTCTGCGCTCATCACCGTAGCGTTCCTGAATTTCTTTCAGCTCCGCTTTGATAATCTCCATGCGAAGGGGCTCACTATTCAATATTTCATTGAGCCGGGCTATCAATGCTTTTACTTCATTGTATTCATTTTGAATTTTCTCCCTCTCCATGCCAGTCAGTCGTTGCAAACGCATTTCCAGAATTGCTTTTGACTGTATTTCCGACAAACTGAATTTTTCCATCAAACCAAACTTGGCTACCTCGGGGTCCTTGGAATTGCGTATGAGTGTAATCACTTCATCAAGATGATCCAGTGCAATGAGGTATCCTTCCAGAATATGTGCACGCTTTTCGGCTTCTCCCAGATCGAACTTTGTTCTACGAACAACCACTTCATGGCGGTGCTCTACAAAGTGGACGATCAGGTCTTTAAGGTTTAAAGTGAGCGGCCGGCCTTTAACTAATGCTACATTATTTACCCCAAACGAAGATTGAAGTTGTGTGTATTTGAAAAGGTTATTGAGAACGATATTCGGAATGGCATCGCGTTTCAAATCATATACAACCCGATAACCTTCGCGGTCAGATTCATCTCGGATGTCACTGATGCCTTCAATTTTCTTTTCGTTGACCAGTGCTGCGGTCTTCTCAATCATCATAGCTTTATTCACCATGTAGGGAATCTCCGTTACAATGATTTGATCTTTGCCATGTGCATTTGTTACAATCTCTGCTTTTGCACGAACTACAACCCTTCCTCTTCCCGTAAGGAAAGCCTGCTGCACTCCAGAGTATCCGTAAATAATTCCTCCGGTAGGAAAGTCAGGAGCCGTAATCAACTTCATTAACTCTGGTATGGTGATCTGCCGGTTGTCAATGTAAGCGATAATTCCATTTACAACTTCCGTCAGGTTGTGGGGTGCCATGTTTGTGGCCATACCTACAGCTATCCCTGAAGATCCGTTGATAAGCAAATTTGGAATTTTTGCCGGCATTACGGTTGGCTCCGTAAGCGAGTCATCAAAGTTGGGCTGAAAATCTACCGTATCTTTGTTAAGGTCTGCCAGTAGCTCTTCTGCAATTCTGCGCAAGCGTGCTTCGGTATAACGCATGGCAGCAGGTGAGTCGCCATCAATAGATCCGAAGTTTCCTTGTCCATCTACTAACATGTAGCGCAGTGACCACGGCTGAGCCATGCGTACCATAGTATCATACACGGAGGCATCTCCATGAGGATGATATTTACCAAGAACTTCCCCCACAATCCTGGCGGATTTTTTATGGGGCTTGTTATAATTAACACCCAGATCCTGCATCCCATACAACACCCTGCGGTGAACTGGTTTAAGGCCATCCCGCACATCGGGAAGGGCGCGCGAAATGATGACGGACATCGAATAATCGATGTATGCGCCACGCATTTCATCTTCAATATTTATGGGAATTATGCTTTGTCTTCCGGAAGGACTGCCGATTTCTTCTGCCACTGTTAATTAGGGATTTCTAAGGTTAAGGTCGAAGTGATTTATGGGCTAAATTTTAGCTCGGCAAGATAGTAAATTCAACCTAATTCACATCTTTTAAATCTCGCTAAAGTGGAAAAATTGGGTAAGAAATGGACTACTCTAAGAGTGGCGATAGTTGATCATTTTATATACCCAAAATCTGTTAGCCCTTGAAGAGTTAGTTGATCAAAGGCGATGTAAAAAATCAGCTTTTTTAACGAGATCAATAAGGGTTTAAACGCTTTCTGTTTTTGCCCTTGTATTTGATCAGTTTGGGGTGGTTTTCACCATACATAGGGTTCTGTTTTTTATAGATCGGATGCATCTGGCTTCGATATTCTCTATTACCATGCGCATGGTTCATCTGCACGTGACAATCTTTGTTGTAGCACTTGGCCAAGGCTGGTAATTTGTAAGAGAAGCCTACATTAATATAGAACGCATTTATACTATGGTTTATAGTTTGCCCAACTTCGGCCACACTAAGGGTGTAGTTCTTAATCTCGAATGATGGCCGGATAAATCCCTTTAAATATTCAGAGAACTCGCGCTCAATGGTGACACCAGCATTTGCGTAGATACCTTTCTGGATCAAGCCCGAATTGAAATTTTTGCCTGGTTTATAGCCACCTACATTGACATCGGCTGTAAATAACAAATCGTTCCAGCGAAAGAATGAGACGCCCAGCATTCCAAAGTACTTCTTCATAAACCCGCCTGGAGCAGTAGGCCTAAAGTTATCGATACTATTTTTGTAACTGATGGGATGGAATTGTCCGATGTACATATACTCATACGAATATCCGCCACCAATCCGGTAGCGATCATATTCATAATGCAGAGTGGCCTTTAGGGGTATATTAATCGCCCTTCCTTTAAAACCAAGTTTAACAGAATCACTACTCACGATAAATAAACTTCTTGGTATGACGGAAGTGACTGTATCAGCTCCCACATTATTTACCCAGTTTGAAAGTCGTGCAGTGGTGTTTGGAGATGCGAAGATACTCGGAGCATACCCACCAACTTGATATACACCAAAGCCTTCTAACTTATGGCTGAAGAAAGTATTGCCGAAACCGGTACTTATACCTAAGCTAAAATTCTTAAAAATATTTCGAATTGTGTTGGGCTTTATTTTGGCGTAGAAGTTATCTAATGGAAATACAGGCTTATCCTCGACCTCCTGCTTTTGAGCAGAAACCATAGCAGGCACCATACAGGCAATGCATAAAAAAATTGCTATGAGTTTATTCAAAGTCATCAGGTCTTAGGCATTAGCCATGGCCCATTGATTTTTTTATCTGATCGTGCCAAGCCAATTCTTAAAATTAGAAAAATAACCCGACTTAAAGGCATCTCTAAAAACTCCTTTTGACCTTCTCCTTTTGGAGAAGGATTGAGGATGAGGTGGTCAAAGGCAAGGTTTTTAGAGATGCCCTTTATAGGGTTTATATTTTAGCTGTGAAGAAGTTAGTTGGGATATTATTAGTGATGGTTTGTCTGGCCTTTAATGCTTTCTCCCAAGGCATCACACGTTTCATTTATCACGATGCTGCAAAAAAAAACCTGAAGGAAATCTATCAGGTCAGGGATACCATTCAGAATATTTTGCAAGGCCGTTACATCTCTTATTTTTTAAACGGGAATATTGAATCCAAAGGGCAGTTTGTTAACAATGAGACTACCGGAATGTGGGAGTTTTATTTTGAAACCGGAAACCTGAAAATGCGAGGCATCCTTCGGCAAAAC
>JANOLM010000638.1:0-1991 GCA_031419815.1 Bacteroidia bacterium | reverse complement strand
CAGCTAACGGCAAAAAATAAAGCGCCAACGCACATATAGAGCGTTACGGGTTTGAGTAAACTTTTGAGTGATTTGTTTTCCTTAATCATAATTTTAGGGTTTTTTGTTTCCATCCCTAACATACGTAGTTTCATGGTTAACCGGATTTCATAAGAAAAGTTTTTTAAAAACACTAAACGAGTCCAGGTAAAAACAATAGGATATGCAAAAGTCAATTTCGATGATAGAAACGACAGAAATGGATTTTAGCGCAAACTCGATTTATCTCCTTAGAAAAGAAGAGTATAGAAAATCCGCAACCTTATTTAATAATGACTGCAACATCCGTAAATAGCTTAAAGATGATACGAGCCCAATTTCGCTTTGAATCGTAGCTGCTAATTATGCAGAAGCTTCAACCTTCCCTTTCTTGCCTTTCAGCTTTGGAACCTTGGCTACCTTGACTTTTTTTGCCTTGACGGCTGAATGTTTTAGCTGACGGGAAACCTTATTGGCAATCTTCCTTGAAGCGCTTTTAATAATTTTTTTTACTTTTTTAGAGGGGTCTTTCACTTCCAGTTGGCTAATAGCTTGGCTAACTGAATCACTAATCTTTCCGCGTATCTCCTTCTTTGAAATTTTACTTTTCATAATTATTAAAATTTTTGGAATTCAAAACTAAGCGTTATTACCCAGATGTTAACCAATAAAGAAAAAACTTAACATTGGGAAGCTAAAACGCTTATTTACTAGTAAATAGGTCAATTTTTGACCTTCTGAAAAGATAAAGACAAGCTCCCATAGAGTACCCTCTATCTCTTGCCCGGCATTAAAGTGTAGGTGTCTTCTGCAATTTGCTTTAACCGGTAGTCCAATTTCTTGGACAGGTTTGTTAAGTAGTAATTCAGGGACTGAGCCGCAGAAAAGATATTTGAACCCCATAAATTTTCAAGTAGCTTCTTTGAATGGATAATCTTCTTCGGATTTTGGGCAAAGAAATACAAGAGGTCAAACTCTGGCTTGGAAAGAATTATTTTACGACTTCCCACATAGACCTCGCCAGTTTTTCTGTCAATGTGCACATCCCCAATACGAATAATACTTCTGTATTTGTGGATAACCCATTTCTCCAATAAAACGGCCTTGATCTTGGTCGATAGTTCACGCAAACCAATCACCTTTTCTATAAGATCATCTCCCCCAGTCTCAATAGCAATCTCTTGAACCCCAGGTTCAGAATTTGCCGTTAAGAAAAATATATATGTGTCTTTAAATTCCGCTTTACTCCTTAACTCTCTGCATAGTTCTATCCCATTCATTCCAGACATCATAATATCCAGAATGATTAGATCAGGATGAAACCGTGATGCCACTGCTAAGGCTTGCTCACTGCTAACTTCAGTGCGCGTTTTAAATCCATCCTTTTCAAGATTGTATTTCAACAAGTCCAAAATATCTTGATCATCGTCTACCACCAAAATACGGTGCTTCTTCCCCATGCTACTCACATTAAGCTGTTAATGTAGACATTGGCTATTACTTAATCTTTAACCGAGAATTAAGTATGCTGATTTTAAAATTTAATAGAGGCAGAAGCAGAAGCACTTCTGCCATATCCGTCTATGCCCGAAGCGTAGACACGGTATGCCTTATCCAACAGGTTTTGGCCGGAGATTTGGATAGTAAAAGATTTGTAGGAGTATCCTGCATACACATTAATAATATCCCAGGCGGGCATTTCCTCGTTTACCAGTCGGATTTTTATGCGTACATCCGATTTATCGCCAGCCGCCAGGCGATCTTGTTTTCCCGCCATCGCCCACTCAGCCTTAAACCAAATTCCGGAAGAATGACTGTAGCGAAACCCTGTTTTGCCAAACAATGGCGGTATTCTGCGCATGGGTTCTTGCTTAGTTATATTTTCGCCATGCGTGTATGTTACATTTCCATATGCACTTAACGAACGGACAATGATTGCCTCAACATCTGCTTCCACACCTTTCACCACAGCA
>JANOLM010000637.1:0-11048 GCA_031419815.1 Bacteroidia bacterium | reverse complement strand
TATGAGGCACCCTTTAATCTTGACATCACTTTTAAAATAAAAGCAATTGCCTGCAAGCCCGGCTGGTACTGCAGCGATGTGTTTGAAACAACTTGTTTTGTTGAAGGGCTAAAACCAATTCGCGCGAAGTTGATCAGCCCTTCTGATAAGCAATATCCTGGAGAGGGAGCGAATAGTTTGGTAGACGGACGGAAAGGTTTTACAGATGCGTTAAAGGAACCTTCTTGGCTTGGCTTCCGCGACAATTCATTTGTTGCTGAATTTGATTTTGGCATCGCTCCGCAAACCATACGCAAAATTGTGGTAAGCTATGCGCATAACGTTGGTAGTTATGTTTTTCCGCCAACGGAAGTTGAAGTATGGGCTAGTCAATCCAAGCAACCACTCAAATTGATAAAGTCTTTTAAACCTGAGGAGCCTAAAAATTATTCGCCACAGCGAATAGAAGCTTTAAATATTTCTTTGGAGACTGGAGTACCGTATTCTGTTTATAAAATTGTAGCAAAGCCAATTAATAAGCTTCCGAAGTGGCATTCCGGAAAAGGAAAGAAAGGTTGGTTTATTGTAGATGAGGTGTTCTTCTATTAAAATAGTTGCCAAGTTTCAGGTTTAGAGTTTCAAGTGTCCCGAGTAATATTAAATTAAAATCAACTTGAAACTAGAAGCCACAACAGAGTTATCCCAACGCTTCTTTATAAGTTTTTAATACTCTATCTCTAGCAAATTTATGATCTACAAGTCGTTTAGGATATTCTTTTAAGTCAAGCTCTGGTATCCATTTTTTTATATACTCTAACTTTGGATCAAACTTTTCGGTTTGCAATTGTGGATTGAAGACTCTGAAGTAGGGCGTGGCATCACAGCCTGAGCTGGCAGCCCATTGCCAGCCGCCATTATTGGCAGCTAAATCAAAATCCAACAATTTTTTTGCAAAGTAAGCTTCACCCCAGCGCCAATCGATGAGCAAATGTTTTGTAAGGAAGCTGGCAACAATCATTCGCACGCGATTATGCATAAATCCGGTTTCATTAAGTTCGCGCATGCCAGCATCTACAATTGGATATCCCGTTTTGCCATCACACCAAGCTTGAAATTCCTGGGGATCATTTCGCCATTCGATCTGATCATAGGCTGGCTTAAACGCTTTTGTCTCCACTTGTGGGAAGTGCCACAGGATCATATGATAAAAGTCTCTCCAGATAAGTTCGTTGAGCCATACTTCGTTTTTCTTTTGAGCAACCTGAGCAAGCTTTCTAATGCTTACTGTTCCAAATCTTAAATGAACACTTAACCGTGTTGTTCCATGAATGGCTGGAAAATTCCGTTGCTTGTCATACTGCTCGATGATACTTTGTTTGATCATTCGCTCCGGAAACGCAGCACCAGTCTTTTGAAAACCAATTTCTTTAAGGGTAGGTATGAGTTGTGGTTTAATTTTCTTGAAGGAGTCAAAGTACTTTTCGGTAGGATAACTTTTAAGAAAAAATTTATTCACCTTGGCTTTCCACTTACGACTATACGGTGTAAAGATAGTGTAAGGCTTTCCGTCATCTTTTAGAACTTCATTCTTTTCAAAGATTACCTGATCTTTATAGGTTTTCAATTCTATACCTTTGCTTGAAAGAATTTTACTTACTTCTACATCGCGCTTTTGTGCGTATGGCTCGTAGTCATGATTTGTATAAACTACTTTAGGATTAAGTTTTTTATAAATTGTCAATGGATCGCCATGAAGTACAAGCAGTGATGAACCTTGATTTTCCAATTGCTTTTTTATAAGACTCAACGACTGATGGATAAACTCCACTCGCTTGTCTTCTTTATCCTCAAGCTTGTCAAGAATGTTGGAGTCAAAAATAAAAACAGGTATTACATTTTTATTTTCTTTTAAAGCATAATAGAGCGCAGCGTTATCCTGAAGACGTAAATCCCTTCTGAACCAGAATACACTGGTGGATGAATCAATTAGTGAATTAGCGTTTGCCAGATTGGAGAGCTTCAATTTCTTTTTCGAGTTTATCAATGGCTTCAACATGAAAAGCGTACTTCTTTAAGTCGCCTGAGCGCTGGATTTGCATGGCTTCTTCCAGCATTTTTTTACGTTTGGTTTCGAGTGTTTTTATAGGATCTGTTTTGAATAAGGAGAACATAGATTGTTTTTCTAATAAAACATCTAACCTATTTAATTGTTCAAATTATATCTGAAAACCTAGTACCCTAATTTAGAATTAATAGCCGAATATGTAGAATCAGCGACTGATAATTTGAATAGTTTAGTTTGAGCCTGGCGTTGGTTCGAAGTTATAGAATCTGTACGTAAATAATAGATAGGCAATAAAAAGCAACCCCACTGGTAAGAAAATGGACAATTTGCATAGAATTAGGAAAAATGAGAACAGGAAAAACAAAAGCAGAAATTGAATATACGTATCCATAGTCTGCCCTGATTTGAATAGCCTGACATGTAGAAATGCGAGGAAGGATGTTCCAAATGAATATAGCAAAAGCCAATTGCTAAAGCTGATCTTCTTGCCAATCGAAGCGGTCCACAACATCATTTCGGGCAGTAAAATGATTGAATATATAGCGAGGTAACATAGAAACCTGGAGTATAATGATATAGGCAAAGTGCGTAGCCAATGTAGGTGCTCATTCTCAAAGCGTTTTAATTCAAAAACAAGAAAACTATGCGAGATTAACCCAAACAGAAACGCGAGCAACGCTATTCGTATATCATCGAATGGATCCATAGCTTGAAGAACAATGTAAATAATGGCTACCGAAAACAGTTTGCTGATAAACACACCAACCTTTTGTTGTCTTAGTAGATGACTGGTATAAAATAATGGGAGTGGCCTGTCAAATGAAATTTGGAAGGAAGGTATTTTTATATATTGATTTATATGTTTTTGATGAATATTTCTGGTTATAACCCATGAACTAAAGAGCCAAAACGAAACCTGATAGAATAAAATTAGAATAGCATGATAGTAAAGACCTGATTTTACGGCAACTGCCAGAATAATTACTGTGTAAATAGAAACAGGAAGAAATAGAGTGAACTGCAAAAACAAAAAGACACTGAACGTTTGTAAACGTGATAATGTAGCCAGATGTGTGAGAAAGAAATAGTCAGTTGCATCAGTAGTTTTTAGCACAAAGTGAAGACACTTCAAAAAATATAACAACCATACGCCCATTACTAAAAGAAGAAAGAGTGTTGAGCTGAGCATTCCATAGATAAGCGAGAGATGATAGCTTACTATTTGAGTAGATTCAACTACTCCGAACATCAGGAAGAAAACAAAAAAGAACATTCCCGTATGCCGCTGGTAAAACGAAAATGCTATGCTGCGATGAAGGGTGATGTGAATATCTTTCATTCCATCCGTGCAGTTCGATTTTCAATCATTATCTTTCCTGTAAGTGGTATTTCTGATTCAGGAAACGATTGATGTGATGTAAATAGAAATGAAGTACCAACTTTTGCACGGTCGCTCATAAGCTTGAAAAGAATAGGTAAGGCGGAATCCTCCAGGGTTATTAGCGGCTCATCTAAAAGGACTAATCTTGTATTTCCAATAAAAACCAATGCCAATGAAAGTTTCTTGATCATGCCGCTGGAATAGGTCTCTATCCTATCGTTCATAAAGCCTCGGATTCCCCAAATATCAATCAATGCCTGAACATTAATATCGCTATCCTTTCGTGCTGCTTGAACAAATTTTAATAATTCTTTTCCCGTAAGGAATGAAGGGTAGAGAGACTCCGCTTCCGCATAATTGATTTGCCTTCGGTAAGCAATTGGTTCCTTTATCAGATCAACAGCATGCAACGCCACAGATCCTTCAAAAGGTATTACTCCGGCCAGGATTTTCATTAAAGTGGTTTTGCCCGAGCCATTTTTACCATTGATCCAATATATGCCCGCTGAAAGTTTGAGCTTCTTGATGTCTAAGATCAGGTGACTGTTGTAAGTTTTTTTTAGCCCTTCGAGCTCAAGCATTTAATAGGTGATTTACATGAAGTTAACGGATACAGTTTGATAGGGTTCTAAGTAATTGTAATGTCGTTTCTCGATTTGGAGATAGGGAGGAGAGAAGCGGTGAAATAAGTTAAGTTTGTAATTCCCGACCTCTAATTTTCAGTAAAAAAAACTAGGCTAGAACCGAAGTTAATTGAGGATGATTTACAATCAATTTAAACCAAAAGGTATAAGAACCAGGGTTTTTTCTGATATCATCGCGAAGGGAATTTATTTCACTAAACTTCCAATCTTCTACTTCTTCGGGATTAATTTCAGGTGTTCCGTCAAAGGTTCCAATGAAAACATGGTCGCATTCATGTTCAACCAGTCCTTTATCTAAATTGGCTTTGTAAGTAAACTTATAAGCAAACTCTGGGCGAAGGTCAATTCCCATTTCCTGTTTTAGTTTCCTCCGAGTTGCTTCTTCCATCGTTTCATACGGCAACGGATGACTGCAACATGTGTTCGTCCAAAGACTACTGCTATGGTATTTCAACCTAGACCGTTTTTGTAAAAGTATTTCTCCCTTTGAGTTGAATAGAAGAATAGAAAAAGCCCTGTGTAAAGCCCCTTTCTGATGGGCTTCCAATTTCTCCATCGTACCAATGGCGTTATCCTCTTGATCAACCAGGATTACATGTTCCATCACAGCATGTTAAGTTGATGTCTTAAAAAAGAATAAGCAAGCAATCTAGCTTTATGTCTCTTGCGAATGCTAATGCGCGATTTCAATACACGATCGGAAGCCGTGTTTTGAATTTTTCTGAATAAAGCCAGGTAATAAACATAGGCTACATATACTCCAAAACGCGCAGAACGGGGCAGTTGTTTAATGCCTTTATAACCTTCGTCAAAATCGAATTGGATATTCTCCTCTATTTGTTTTTTGCTGTTATCGTCTAAGTTATCAATGTCAACTCCAGGGAAATAAGTCCTTCCCATGCCAACATAGTCGGCATTTAAATCGCGAAGAAAGTTAATTTTTTGAAAGGCAGAACCTAAACTCATGGCATACGGCTTTAAGCGCAAATACATTTCTGGATCACCTTTACAAAAAACCCGAAGGCACATTAAACCTACTACCTCTGCGGACCCTAAAATATATTCCTGAATACCATGTTGATCGTAGGTTATTTTGGAAAGATCCATTTCCATACTTTTCAGAAACTGATCAATAAGTTCACGATCAATTGTGTATGCATTTACAGTTAGCTGAAAGCTATTGAGTATTGGGTTAAGGCTTATTTTGTCAGCAATCGCCAAGTGGGTTTCTTCTTTAAAACGCAGAAATAATTCATGCTTTTTGTAATCGTGGAAGGTATCTACAATCTCATCTGCAAAGCGCACAAATCCATAAATAGAATAAATCGGATCTCTTAATTCCTTCCTTAGACATCCTATTCCAATAGAAAAAGAAGTGCTATATGCCTTTGTTGTCAAGCGGCTGCACCTGATCGATACTTTGTCGAAGAGTTCTTTTTGGTTCATTATTTAATAATACAATTTACGAAATTCAAACTGTTTTAGTTTTTAGATCGCTTTCATTATGGTGCCTTTTAATCAGTTCATCTGCCACCACCTGTCCCGAAATTAAGGATGGTGGCACCCCAGGGCCCGGCACAGTGAGCTGTCCTGTATAAAACAGATTTTTTACTTTTTTGTTTGCGATGGAGGGTTTTAGATTTGCCGTTTGCATAATTGTATTGGCCAATCCATAGGCATTTCCTTTAAAGGCATTATAATCAGCAATGAAATCGTTGTGAGCGTAGCTACGCTTGAATACAATATTTTCTTTGATGGTTTGCCCTGTTAAATCTTCCAGGCGCTGCATAACAAGGTCAAAATATTTTTCACGGATAGAAGACTCATCCTCAAGGCCTGGGGCAACAGGTATCAGGATGAAAATATTTTCATGACCTTCAGGGGCTACATCTGGATCAGTTTTGGATGTGCAGCACACGTAAAAAAGTGGATCGTTTGGCCACTGTGGATTTTCGTAAATATCCTTGGCGTGTTGTGCAAAGTCCTTATCGAAAAACAGATTATGATGCAATAGATTTTTAAGTTTTTTGTTGATGCCTAAATAAAAGATAAGACTGGAGGGAGCCATCGCCCTCTTTTGCCAATAACTTTCTGTATATTTTCTATGGGTAGGCGGCAATAGATTTTGTTCAACATGATGATAGTCAGCACCGGCCACGACATAGTCAAAGCTTTGTGATTTTCCTCGTGTTATTATCTGATTGATTTTGTCACCCTTCATGGAAAAGCTCTCCACTGGGCTATCGAATTCAAATTTAACGCCTTGCTCTTTGGCAACAGTTATCATGGCTTCAATTACCTTGTGCATGCCGCCCATTGGATACCAAGTCCCCAATGCGATGTCCGCGTAATTCATTAGACTATACAACGCAGGTGTTTTAGAAGGGGCAGCTCCTAAAAACAAAACGGGAAATTCCAACAGTTGAATTAGTCTTGGATCTTTAAAATGGCTTCTAACGTAAGTTGCCATTGACTGGAATACATGCATTTTAAAAATGCCCAGGAAGAGTTTGGAATCGAAGAGTTCTGTAATAGAAAGCCCTGGCTTGTAGACAAGGCTATTCATACCAACCTTGTATTTGTACTCCCCTTCTTCCAGAAATTTTTTGAGATGAGCACCACTGCCTTTCTCAATTTTTTCAAACAGCACAAAGAGTGAGTTTAAGTTGGCGGGTATATCCAGTATTTCGTTTTTCGAATAAAAGATACGGTAAGAAGGATCTAGCCGCTTAAGATGGTAGTAGTCAGAAGATTTTTTACCGAATCGGGCAAAGAATTTTTCGAAGACATCAGGCATCCAATACCAACTCGGCCCCATATCAAATAAATAACCATCGGTTTCAAATTTTCTACAGCGACCTCCAGGTGTGGAGTTTTTTTCAAATACGGTTACATCAAATCCCTGCTGTGCTAAGCAGGCTGCTGCCGAAAGGCCCGCAAAACCTGAACCTATAACTGCTGTTTTTTTCATTACCCTATAAGAACAGCAATCTAACTATATATCTCATTTATAGCCTACCAATTTTTTTTGTATTTCTTTTCTCGCATGAAAGATGCGATTCTTGACAGTGCCTATTGGAATATTTAAGTGTTTTGCTATTTCTTGATATTTATATCCGGTGGCATGCATCTTGAAGGGTATTAATAATTCGTCCTTCATATTATTAACATTTCTCCAGACTTCTTTAAACTCAATACTTTCTTGAGGACGATTGAATGTATGCGTGTCCTCAACATTTAAAAAGTACAACTCTTTAGTAGTGTCATTTGAAGTTTTAGCACGTTGATTTTTCCTGTAATTATTAATGAAGGTATTTCTCATAATCGTGAAAAGCCACCCTTTCAAATTGGTATCATCTCTAAATTTCTCGCGGTAGGTCAGCGCTTTAAGAATGGTGTCTTGAACGAGGTCTTGAGATTCTTCGCGGTCATTTGTAAACCTTCTGGTGAAGGTTCTTAACATGGGGCGTAAGCTGGAAACCTGATGGCTAAATTCGAGGATTGTCATAAAATTTGTTGTTTAACTATTGCATCAAAACATTAAACAATCTTAATCCTATTTTCACCTATTTCGGCTCCATTGATAAAAAATGATGGTTTCTGTTTAACTAAATATGCAAAAAGAGCCCTTTTAACGCTTCAAATTGACCTATGATTAAACAAAAAAAAGCTATAGCGAGCTCAGGATTTCCGGCAATTCAGATGCCTTATCAAAAATCTTCACATTTTTAGGCATGTGAAAGGCCGTATTTCGCAGCATCCAGCCAGAGGCTAATATTGTTGCCGCTGCGAAATCCTGCGAAAGTGTTTTTAGGTAATTCTCCAATTGGCGAGGTTCGGGTGTGGAGGTTAGAGAAGTGATGAGAATGCGAGGGCGGTGTACTTCATAAATTTTTTTCAAATCTTCATGTGGCAAGGATTGCCCAAGATAATAAGTGCGAAAGCCTTTATGACGGGTTATATAATGTGTAAACAATAATCCAAGTTCATGGGTCTCACCTTCTGGCAAAAATAAAATTGCACGAGATGAATTTTTTGAAGGGATAGGCAAGTTGGCGACAGATGAAATCAATTTCTGGCGAATGAGATTGGAGATAAAATGTTCGTGAGCAGGAGTGATGCTTCCCGTTTGCCAAAGCACTCCAATTTTTTCTAAAAATGGATAGATAATTTCAGTAACAGTTTTTTCAAAACCATATTTCCGGATGTGCTTGGCAAGCACATCTTCAAAATGTTCTTCATCCAGGTCTAGCATAGAAACCACCAATTGGTCGATTGGAATCTCTACTTTGCTTTTTGCTTCGCTCAGATTCTCCACTTGTTTGGCAACCTCTTCGGCAGATAAGCCAGCAATTTTTGAAATCTTAAGGCCGTGAGAATTCAACACCGATATATTGATGATTTTCTTCAGGTCTTCATCGGAGTAATAGCGGATGTTAGTATCTGTGCGCTCTGGCTCAATAATATTGAAACGCTTTTCCCAAATCCTGAGCGTATGGGCCTTTATTCCGGAAAGCCGTTCTAATTCTTTGATAGAGTATTTGCCCATGCCAGCGATTTACAAATTAGGATTGTATTTCTGATTGGTTTCTATGCATTTCAAATTGGTGCAAGTCATGTAATTTATTTTAGGTTAATGGCTCCAAAAGTAACAACTGCCTTTAGCCGTGGTTACCTAATCTTCTTACAGACACTAGTCCAACTTGAATCATGAAATTCGTCATTGGGCTTTAAACACGAAAATGGAAACAATGTTTTAACTTTCACATTAAAGTTTGATTTTTTTGACGAGCAGGAAAAACAATAAAGTCTATAAAAATCCAGAGTTTACATCAGCCTTGGACTGGTTTACTAAAAATGGCTGGAAGCCTTTTGAATTTCAGTTGGAGGCATGGAAAAGTTATCTCGATGGATTTCATGGTTTAGTAAATGCACCCACCGGAAGCGGAAAGACATATTCACTTATTGTCCCGGTACTATTAGAATTTATTCGCAATCAATCAGATCCAAAGCCCAAACGCAGTGTTGGGTTGCAAGTAATTTGGATAACGCCCATACGTGCTTTAAGCAAGGAGATTGAATTTTCAGCGAAGCAAGCCATTGAAGGATTGGGATTATCGTGGCAAGTGGGTGTGAGGTCAGGCGATACATCTGCTAAGCAGCGGTTGAAGCAAAAAGAAAAACCACCAGAGTTTTTAATCACCACCCCCGAAAGTTTGCACATGCTCATTTCACAAAAGAATTATGCTGAGTACTTCAAAGATGTCAAGGCCATTATTGTAGATGAATGGCATGAGTTGTTAGGATCGAAGCGCGGTGTTCAGATTGAGTTAGCACTTTCTAGATTAAAAACAGTGGCTACCCAAATGAAGTTATGGGGAATATCGGCAACGATAGGAAATATGGATCAGGCACTGCATGTGTTGTTGGGAAGTAATTTTAAAAATGATAATTACAAAGTCATCCGCGCCAACATAGAAAAGAAAATAGAGATCTTTTCCATATTTCCCGATACGATTGAAAGGATGCCCTGGGCTGGCCATCTTGGAATTCATTTATTGGATAAGGTAATTCCGATTGTGAAACAAAGTACCAGCACACTGATCTTTACCAACACTCGCTCTTTTGCCGAAATCTGGTATCAAAAAATGCTTGAGAAAGCACCTGAACTTTCTGGTTTGATAGCACTGCATCACGGCTCCATTAGCAAAGAGTTACGCGATTGGGTGGAGGATCAACTTCACATGGGAAAATTGAAGGCCGTTGTTTGCACGTCCAGTCTTGATCTGGGAGTGGATTTCCGACCTGTTGAAACGATTATTCAAGTAGGCAGCCCCAAAGGAGTTTCGCGCTTTCTTCAACGTGCTGGGCGAAGTGGGCATCAGCCGGGTGCTGTTAGCAAAATTTATTTTTTACCAACTCACACACTTGAATTAACTGAGGCGGCTGCTTTGCGCGAGGCAATCAATCGTAAAATTGTAGAAGAGCGTCTTCCGTATATCCGCTCCTATGATGTGTTAATTCAATACCTAATCACGCTGGCAGTTTCTGATGGCTTTCGCCAGGAAGAAATTTATAAAGAAGTCAAAGGCACGTTTAGTTTTTCAAGTATCACAGAAGAGGAGTGGAACTGGATTCTTCAATTTATTACTACCGGTGGAGCCTCGCTCACCGCATATGATGAATATCGAAAAGTTATTATAGACAATGGTATCTACAAGGTAGAAAATAAGCGCATTGCTTTTCGTCATAAGCTTTCGATCGGAACGATTGTTGGCGATAATGCACTCTTTGTTAAGTATGTGACCGGAAAATATTTAGGGACTATTGAAGAAGGATTTATTTCCCGACTCAATCCAGGTGATGTGTTTTGGTTTGCCGGCCGCAGTCTGGAATTGGTTCGGATAAAGGAAATGGAGGTGCAGGTTAGAAAAACTTCCCGCAAGTCGGGCAAAGTGCCATCGTGGCAAGGTGGAAGGATGCCGCTGTCCTCTCAGATGAGTGAAATGATCCGGTTAAAAATAGACGAGGCTTCACATGATCAGGATAAAGATGCTGAGATGAAGTTCATACGTCCGCTGATGGATTTACAAAAATCACTTTCCCATCTCCCTTCCCGAAATGAATTTTTGATTGAGTATCTGCAGACTCAAGAGGGATTTCATGTTTTGATGTATCCTTTTGAAGGACGGTTTGTTCACGAAGGTATGGCGGCTTTGCTGACGTACCGCCTTTCTCAAATTCAACCGATTACATTTTCAATTGCCATGAATGATTATGGTTTTGAATTACTGTCTGATATGGAGATTCCTATTTATGAAGCAATTGAAACAGATGTATTGAATTCGGAAAATCTATTGAAAGATATTCAGGCGAGCATTAACTCCACTGAGATGGCATGCAGAAAATTTCGTGACATTGCGGCAATTTCAGGCTTGGTGTTCAAAGGCTTTCCCGGACAAAAAGTAAAAGACAAGCA
>JANOLM010000636.1:0-7392 GCA_031419815.1 Bacteroidia bacterium | reverse complement strand
GGCGCGGTGCAACAATAGTTTCTGTTTGTGAAACTTGTATTGCCGAAAGAATAATTCATCTTCGATCAGCAAAACCTGGCGGCCTTTAGAAAGGGCAGGATGATCCTTAAATAATTGGTGGGGGAAAACAATTGAGATTATCTTTCACACACTCAAAACAAGTGAAACCTCGCTTTGTTTAAAGTGAGCACATTATCTAATTAGCTCTTTGCAAACATTCTATTCTCTGCAAGGCACAGAGCTAATTTTTTGTAAACTTTTTTTAGCGATTCAATAGAAAAATCATCATTCAAGGATTTTAATACCCGTTCTGAAAGGGTTCCTTCTGCAAGAATGACGGTGAGCTCGGGCATCCATTTTTTTACAGTGCTGTTGTCAGCGTCCACAAGTTGGTTAACAATCGTTTGCCAAATCTCTTTTGCCGAGGCAGATTTTTTAGGGATTCCAAATATTTTTAAATAATCTGTGTTTTGAAAAATAGCTTTTGGCCCGGCTAAAATTGTTTTGTCAAGCAGCTCTGCAAGTGGTGCAGCGTCCCACTTCATTTGGTCTTTCAGACTGATGAACTGTTCTTTTACAAAAGCTTTTAATGTTTCATTCACCAATGAGACAATTGCTAAGTCTGCCGATGGGCATTCTTGCACATCCATGATGCGAATTTCTATAGAACCACGATCAAAGCGTGTTATTGCCCCTCGGGAGTTGACCCAAACGGGGTCTAAGATATTTTCTGAATCGAAAGGAGTAATGTCTTTTTTTATTTTTTCAAAAATCAAATTTTCATAATCACTTTTCGAGAAGATTGCTTCTGGTATAACTTGTCCGGTGATGGATGGAATTCGCGACTGATTGGTTTTGTAGTACGTTAATCGTGTATCAAGATAGCCGGAAGATTTTCCATCGAGTATGGGAGAGCTTGCACAGAGGGCGGGGAGAAGAGGGAGCACTAGCCGGATGGCAGCATGTAGTTTGGCGAACTCCACCGGATCGGCAAACGGTAAATTCAAATGTGTACTCTGAAGGTTTGACCAGCCGTGGCCCGTGCAGTCAAATATAGTATTATAGATCGCATACACTTCATTGTTATCGTGAGGCCAGAGTTTTGTTTCTTTTGCCGGATGCATAAAAGGATGAGCTGCGGTAGGCATGAGCATCGCATTCCATTTGAGAAGAATGGTATTTATTCTTTTCACATTGTCATGAAAAGCATTCTTGAGCGCATCAAAATCTAACTCTGGTTTTGTGGACTTCAACTCCACTACATGCATCACTAACTCATTAGACCAGGTGACCATCCCATTTTCAAAATCACTTCCGTATTCACCCAGTTCATGCTTTAACAATTCGTCTGTGATAGACCTTACTTGTAATGTATCGCGGTCAACAATCATGTACTCCAGTTCTACACCATAACCCTGGAAAAGATGAAGGCGAGAAGGCTGTGTCATTTATCGGATTTTATTTTGTTCAAAAAAACTTCCATGATAATGTCGTAGAGTTTGTCTTTCAGGATTTTGTCTTCGATGCCCGCATCAATGTTGGGATTATCATTTATTTCAATCACGTAGAATTTTCCTTCTACTTCTTTCATGTCTACACCATAGAGCCCTTTGCCGATGAGCGATGTTGCTTTCAAGGCGGTTTTCAATAAACCCGAGGGGGCCTGGTCAACGGCAATGCATTCTACTTCGCCATCGCGCGAGGCTTCCTTATTGGCACTCCAGTTTACTATCTGCCAATGCTGCGAGGCCATAAAATATTTACAAACATAAATTACCTGGCTGTCAATTATTCCAATTCGCCAGTCGAATGGAGTAGGTAAAAATTCCTGCGCAATGAGTAGATCTGATTTTTCAAACATATTGTCGCGCACTTTCTTAAACTCTTCCAGATTGTTAATTTTAAATACACCTTTTGAGAATGCACCATCAGGTTGTTTGAGGATGAATGGGAAGGCCATTTTTTCCGGAATAGAATTACAATTTTCTTCTGTGATTACAAATGATTTAGGGGTAAGGATTTTATGAGCATGAAGAAGCTCGTGTAAATATACTTTGTTGGTACATTTTAAAATGGACGCTGGATCATCAATAACAGCAAGGCCCAAAGAGGCGGCTTTTTTTGCAAAGCGGAACGTATGATGGTTGACATTCGTTGTTTCGCGAATGAACAAGGCATCGTATTGGATAATCTGATCAAAATCATTTTTGGTAATGAACTCGGTATTAAAGCCAGCTTCGAGGGCAGCTTTGTAAAAGCGTTTCAAAGCCTTATCATCTGAAGGCGGATTTGGGTCATCGGGATTTACTAAAATAGCCAGGTCGTATTTTTTTTTGTCAGGCCTATAATCACGCTTTCGCAAAAAATATTTTTCCAGAGCGGAAACTAGTAATGGTTTATCGTTGTCCGGCACTTCACTTAAGCTTATGGGGCGGATGCTTTGAAGTACCCATTTATTTTTTTTAGAAAATGCAGCTCGTACGGAGGGTGCTTGTACCAATTGAAAAAGTTGGAGCGCAAGTTTGTTGAGGGTTTCAGATTGCGTGATGCCGAAGTAAATATTAAATTCAATCCTGTCGTAAGGCTCTCCTTTAAATGTATTTTGAATGAGCGCATCAAAGTCTAGCGAGTCATCGCGTAAAATAGAGGGGAACCGAAAGTCCTGAATGGTAGAAACGCCCGGCAGCACTTTATGGCCTCGCGCTTCGGCCAGGAGTGAAACGTAGTAACCTTCACTTTGATACTGATACGACTTGCAGAGGTTAATGATTTTTAAATTCTTTCCAGCCTGATATGTTTCATCTGAAATATAGCTGTCAGGCGTGATGACCTCTACATCGTCCAGACTGAACTTCCAACTTTCAGGTTTTTCAACTACGATTAATTTAGGCATTGATTAAGGGCACATTATTATTTCGGTTCTACTACTAAAATATTGGCATCATACGTTACAATCCCTAACATGATGCTGTTGATCAGTCGATCGAAGTTCACACTATAATATTGGCTCTTCAATGGATTGGGATTCATCGGGTCTGCGAGGTAAACGCAATTACTGGGTTCATCGTAACCGTTGATGACCACGAAATGCCCAACGGGTTCTCCTTTAATGCTGTCATATTTATTGGTGGCTGATATCTCGCGCTGAGTTCCGTATAAATAAGTTGCGCTTAGGCCCGTCAATATGGGTACTTGTCTCTGGAGGTAGCCTTTGATAAGGTTTTCATTCAATTCTGCATAAAGTATTTTGCCGCCCGCTTCTAAAAATTTTATATACGCTTTAGAAGCTACTTGCAGTTTTCGGCTATTGAATTTGTATTGCATCTGTCGCTTAAGACTCTGAACCATTTTGGAGGATGATTGTTTGAACCAACTAGGATCAAAGACATTCAGATTATAGGTATAGATATGCGCTTTGTATCCGCGCTTCAGTGCATGATTGCCCATCATCACGGCCAGTGTACCACCTGTTTTCAATGACTTCACTTGGCTTATTACTTCTTTTAATGAAATGGTGTCTTGATAATATTGATAGAGAGCATGAAGGCAAGTAGGTCCGCAGGTTACTTCATCTGGCTGTGCTTTGATGTCAAAATTTAAAAATAGGGCTTGGCGGTTGGGCATCTTAGAAAATTTTTGAAATGAAAAGATCAATAATCTCCACAAAAATCAGAATAATAATGATCCACTCCAGCATGTTACTTTGGCGCTGATTTGAAATTTCGCGAAAGACACTCAAGTTACCTTCAATGATGCGAAGTGTGTATTCAATCTCGCTGAAGCGTACCCGCAGATCGAAATGTTTCATCAATCCTTTGTGCAGGCTGTCCAGGTATTCATCGTCCCAAACTTGTTCTGGCGCATCGAATATATAGATATTGTCCGCAATTTCATTTTGTGTATTCAAGGCTTTGCCTATGAACTTGAGCATGTTCCTGCGGTTGATACTTAACCTGCCGGTATGCTCCAGGTGATTCGTAAACCCTTTTATTTCGGTTAGCAGATTTTCAGATACTTCATGATAGTGATCAAGCGCCACAGATTGTGCGAGGTTGAGCATAGCAATTCTAAAAACTTTTTCGTCCAGGTGGTCAATGATAACTTGATCAAATTCAAACTCCATTTGCCCGGCATCACCCACACTTATGGTATGATCATCGCGCAGCCAGTTGGATGTAGGATTTTTTAGATACGGCTGCATGGCCTTTACAGCCAGTTTAAACTCGTCTTCGGAGTGACCCGAAAATACGATCACACCGTAGTTAAAATAATATTGATATCGATCCTCTCCAAAACTATAAAATAGCTCCGTTGAAGAATCTGAAGTAGGCTTGATTTCAAGAAACGTCTTGAGCCCTTTGATGTCGATCTGATTGGCTACCAGGATAGCCGAAAGCTTTACCGTCTTTTCCATATACCGTCTATCTCAAATTTAACCTTTATATCATCGTAAGGAAATTTTGAATGCACTGAAAGTCTTAATATTGCTATCAGATTTAAAAAAAATACAAAATGAAAAGATTCATCTTTGGCCTGTTATGTTTGAGTGCTGTTTTTCAAGTATATGGATGGGGGGTAACTGGCCACCGGGCCGCTGGTTTAATTGCAGAACAGCACCTTTCCGCGAAGGCGAAAAAGAAAATTCAAGAATTGCTGGGGCAGGAATCATTGGCTATGGCCAGCACCTGGATGGATGATATTCGATCCGACTCTACTTACAACTATACAGCCGACTGGCATTGGGTAACTATCGAAACAGGACAAACTTATGATCAATCAAAAAAGAACCCCAATGGAGATGTGATCATGACCATCGAACGCATCGTGGCTGAATTAAAAGCCCATAAACTAGATAGGAAGAAGGAGATTGAATACATAAAAATATTGGTACACCTGGTGGGAGATCTTCATCAGCCTTTGCATGTTGGCTGTTGTGATGACCAGGGCGGAAATAAAGTGAAAGTGAAATGGTTTCGCGGTGATTCAAACCTTCACCGGGTGTGGGACAGCGAAATGATTGATGACACAAAACTTAGTTACACTGAATTAGCGTTAGCGCTTGGCAGACCCGAAAAGTCAACTGTTACCGCCTGGCAAAAAACTTCTGTGCGCGATTGGGCAACAGAGTCGATGAGCTATCGCAAACACGTCTATGATATTGGTGATGGAAATTTAAGCTACAAATATTCTTATAAATATCTGAGCTCAGCAAAAGACAGAGTACTTCAAGCAGGAGTGAGGCTGGCGGGCTTATTGAATCAAATTTATGGCAAGTGATTTCTTTGCCACTAAGGCACTAAGATTTTGCCTTGCGCATGAATTGAAAAGGCAGGATATTCAGTAGCTCGTCAGGTCGATATACCTAACTAACTCCGAATGAACCTTAAACGCTGCCTGAATATTTGCCACTGATCCAAGATTTTAATAGCTTAGGGTCACACAACATTAAAATTCATCTCAAATGAATGATCATATTAACAGGCGAGACTTCCTTAAGAAAAGCGCGATCGGTGCTTTAGGGTTTACCATACTTCCGTCAATGCTCGTAAGAGCTGCGGCTAGCGACCGATTGAGAATTGCTCACATTGGTTTAGGTGGAATGGGCAACAATCATATGAATTGGTTTGCCGCTTTGCCTGAAGTAGAGATTGTAGCACTGTGCGATGTTGACCAAGACCATTTGAACGGCACTTTAAAAAAATTAAAAGAACTTCATCCTGATAGTCAGGCAAAGGTGTATGAAGACTTCCGTCATGTATTGGATCGTAAGGACATCGATGCCATCACCGTTGCCACACCCGATCATTGGCACGCACAAATTGCAAAGCTTGCGTTTGAAGCAGGCAAAGATGTGTATGGAGAAAAGCCTCTTTCGTATGATGTAAGAGAAGGGCGAACGCTTTTAAAGACTTTACAAAAACATAAACGCATATTTCAGTTAGGTACGCAAATTCATGCAGGAGATAATTATCACCGCGTGGCAGAGATTATTCAATCAGGTGCTATTGGTAAAGTTCATACAGTCCGCATTTGGAAGGACGGTTTTTCTCCAGGCTTGGGCAACCCTAAAGTTCAAACACCACCAAGCACGCTTAACTGGGACATGTGGCTCGGCCCTGCACCTTACACCGATTACATTCCAGAAAAATGTCATTTCACTTATCGTTATTTTCTGGATTATAGTGGTGGCGTATTTGCCGACTTCTGGTGTCACATTGCCGATGTAGTGTGGTGGTCTATCCAACCGAAAGGTTTAAAGAGTGTAGTTGCCCGTGGCGAAAAGACAGATGGGATTGCCGATGCACCAAAATGGCTTGATGCCGATTATGAATTTGATGGATTGAAATTGTATTGGACCACCAAACCACCAGATGTGCCAGGTGCTGCCGAGCGTGGCATTGGTGCTTACTTCGAAGGAGACAAAGGCACGCTCATCTGCGACTACTCAACCATGTCTATTACAATTAATGGAGAAACTGTTTCGGATCTTCCAGATGTTCCAAAAATTTTGATGCGCTCCGCAGGTCATCAACAGAATTTTGTGGATGCAGTAAAATCAAGACTTCAACCAGAGTCGAATTTGAGCTATGTACGCGATATGACATTACCCATGCACCTTGCGCTAATTTCATGGCGACTTGGCCGCAAACTTAACTGGGACGCACTGAAGGAATCTTTTGTTGACGATAAAGAAGCGGATGCCTTCTTATCCAGAAAGAAACGGAAAGGTTGGGATTTGATGTAATCCCTCACCCACCTACTATTGTCTGAACGCTAATTTTTTCTTGCCCTTTCCTGAAGGAGAGATTAGATGCCCTTTCTATTCCACTTTTAATAGAGTGAGGTAAAACAAAAAACCCCAGCCATCGGTTAGGGTTCAAATCATGCTCTCAAAAATATTTTAATGCGCTAACGCTACCTCAACAGGTCTTCTACTAATACTTTCATTCTTTCTGTCCCACTCAATCAAACCGTCTTTAAGGCGGATGATGCGATGAGAAAAATGCGCGATTTCATCTTCGTGTGTAACCATGATAATGGTGTTGCCTTTATCGTGCAGCTCCTGAAATAAGGCCATGATATCGTAGGAAGTTTTTGAATCCAGGTTACCGGTTGGTTCATCGGCAAGAATGATAGAAGGATTGTTGACTAACGCGCGGGCGATGGCTACGCGTTGGCGCTGGCCACCCGAAAGTTCATTTGGTTTGTGGTGATAGCGATCTCCAAGACTTACACTTTCCAACGCACCCATGGCCATTTCGTGCCGATCGCTTTTGCTGTAGCCGGCATAGATCAGTGGCAATGCAACGTTTTCCAAAGCGGAAGCACGTGGCAAAAGGTTGAACGTCTGGAATACAAAACCGATTTCTTTATTGCGCACTTCGGCCAACT
>JANOLM010000635.1:0-4290 GCA_031419815.1 Bacteroidia bacterium | reverse complement strand
AATAGCGATTATCAATTTGATGGAAGGTTGAAAGGACTGGTCGCCCAATTTTCATATCAACTACAAAATCAAAATAATTTATTCGGTAGATATTACTCGAAGAATAGCTACTTCGTTGGCGAATTGCGGAAAGGATTGGCCAGCAGAAATTCAGAGCATCAAAATACGCAGCAACTTGCAACCACTCTCTCCTACAACAAGAAATGGAAGGCTTTTGATATTCAACTTAGCTCTGGATACCGGTATCAAGAATATTTTAAGGAATCCTTCTTTTTAGAAGGTGGAAATTTTCTGACAGACGCTTTCACCTACAATAATATGAGTGCAGCTCAAGACTTTCCAAATGGAGTTGGAGTGGCTGCCTCTCTCGCGGATTCTTATAAAGTCATCTCCTGGTTGAATACAGCTTCAATAACCTTTAAGAATAAATATTTTCTAAACGTAACAAACAACTCCAGTGGGTCAACTCGATTAGGAACAAATAACAAATGGGGTCTCTTTCCTTCTATTGGCGGAGGTATCCAGTGGAAGAAAGGCATTCCTGTTTTTAGTTCATTAAAATTAAGGGCATCCTGGGGAAAAGCCGGTAATATTCCGCAGCAATCAAATCTTTCCGGTTCTTTGCTATCGCAAGGAGGTTTCATTTTTTATAATGGCAATTACATCCCTTCTTATTACAACTTGCGAAGTGCGAACCCAAATTTAAAGTGGGAGGAAAAAACAGAATTCAATTTTGGAACTGATTTTACTTTTTTGAATGAAAGAATTAGCGGAAGCATAGATTGGTTCAACAATAAAGTAACCGATTTGATTTCAGAGGTAAGGGTTCCATCTCCACCTAATTTAGGTCCTGCTAAGTTTGCAAATTTAGGTGAGCTTAAAAATCATGGAGTTGAAATCAATTTAAATGTCTCCGCCATCAAGAGAAGTGAGTTGATTTGGGATTTTAATTTTTACCTATCCCGTGTATCTACGAAAGTAAAAAGCCTTAGTGGAAATGGGTATTCATTAATACCTGAAGGAAAAATTATTATTGGGAATTTCTCCGGCCCAGGTAGCAGTGGATATGGGGCAAATCTGATTCAGGAAGGAGCAGCTCTTGGGCAAATTTATGGAACAGTTTATAATGGAATTGATCAGAGTGGATTAGGAACGGTAAAAGATCTGGACGGCAACGGCATTGGTTGTTATTGCGAGGGCGATTACAAGGTAATTGGAAATGCTCTTCCAAAATTCAACTTTGGGTGGGGTAATCAACTTTCGTATAAAAATATTGACTTGAGATTTCTATTTAGAGGTGCAGTAGGTCATCATATCATAAACTCTTATCGCTATTTTCATGAATCAGCTTACGCTGTAAAATCTTCAAATCTGGTTAAGACCTCCTACTTCAATTCTCAATTACAGTATGCTAATTTTTCAAGCTTATATGTTGAAAAGGCATCCTTTATAAAACTGGATAATATTTCGTTGATGTATCATATCCCTTCAGCTTGGGAAATTGTGATTACAGCAACAGCCCAAAACCTTTTTACTCTTACAAAATATACAGGCATGAATCCAGAAGTCGCTTATGAAGATCCAACCTTGAAAGGTCAGACAACTTTCAGATTTAATCGAAGTCCCCTGATTTCAGGAATTGAAATGAGAGGAAATTATTTACCCTCAAGAATTTTCTCTTTAGGTGTAAGTTTAAAATTGTAGAGGCTATTTGCTGAATCTCAAAAAAGTGCCCATCGGCAAGTCATTTCCATTTCTGGATTTTAGAAAGAACTCGCCATACTCCGGATTAGCAATTTTAAAATGAGTTTGGGCAACATTAAGTCCAACTAAAGAAGACAAGCCAACAGCATACATATTCAGAATAAAAAAGCTGCTTTGTTTTTCGAGGAGCTGACTGCTGAGATGAATCAGTTCATTCAGTTTTTCCTGCAGTGTCCACTTTTCGCCATCAGGGCCACGCCCATAAGGTGGTGGATCCATGATAATACCGTTGTACTTATTTCCACGCTTCACTTCTCGCTTCACAAACTTCAATGCATCTTCATACACCCAGCGGATGTCATTCAGATTATTCAGTCGCATGTTTTCGTTGGCCCAGTTTATACCCGGTCGCGAAGCATCCACATGTGTTACATCCGCCCCAGCAGATTTAGCCACAACTGAGGCTGCTCCAGTGTACGCAAATAAATTCAGGACTTTGGGTTTTTCAGCTTTCCAATTCTTGATGGTATCATAAATAAAATTCCAATTCGTACCCTGCTCGGGAAAAACACCTACGTGACCGAAGCCAGTCAGGGCAAGGCGAAGTGTTAGTGTAAGATCATTGTATTGATAACTTACATTCCAACTTTCGGGCATGTTTGGCTTTTTTCCCCATCCACCTTTAACGTCTTCGGTAGAGCGATACATATCCTTTTGCTCCCGGTCGAAGCGGGCATGTGCCAGCTTATTCCATTCTTCATCTGATAATGTCCTTTCCCAGATAGCCTGTGGTTCTGGTCGGATAAGTGTAAATTTTCCAAAGCGTTCTAGCTTTTCAAAGTTGCCAGAGTCGATAAGTTCGTAGTCTTGCCAGGAAGAAGGATGTAAAAGTTTAAGATCCAAAATTTAAAGTTTCAGGATTCAAAATTAACAAGATTGCCCAACTTTGATCTTTAATTTTGAATGTTGAATATTGAATCAGCTATGCACTTCCTCATCACCAGCACCCAAAATCCTAAAATCAAAAGTCTGCTCTCGCTTGAGAAGCCTAGAGAACGAAGGAAGCAGCAACTTTTTTTGGTAGAAGGAGCAAAAGAAATAAAGCTAGCCCTGGAAGCTGGCTACAAAATCGGGAATATTTTCTTTTGTGAAGAGATCATCAACAAAGAAGAATCTGAATTCCTCTTTGCCCAGGACAAACTACTTATTCCTGTATCCAAAGATGTTTTTGAAAAAATAGCGGTGCGCGAAAGCACTGGTGGAATGATTGCCGTAGCGGAGCAGAAAGCCCATCGGCTGGAGGAGATCAAGCTTAGCAAAAACCCATTGGTGCTCATTCTTGAATCGGTGGAAAAGCCTGGCAACCTGGGTGCTATTCTGCGAACTGCCGATGCAGCCGGTGTTGATGCGGTGATCATTTGTGATCCTCAAACTGATTTTTATAATCCCAATGTCATTCGTTCCAGTGTCGGGTGTGTGTTCACCAAGCAAATTGCATCTGCAACCTCCGAGGAAACAATTGCCTGGCTAAAAAAAGAAAATATAAAAATATTCTGCACCTACCTGAAGGCCTCAAAATTCTATCATGAGATTGATTTCACTAAGCCCTCGGCTATTGTCATGGGCACTGAAGCCACAGGACTTTCCGATTTGTGGGTGCAACAATCGACTGCCAACATCATTATCCCCATGGGTGGGAAAATTGATTCTATGAATGTCTCCACCTGCGCAGCGGTAGTCATCTTCGAAGCTAAGCGCCAACGCGGGTTTCGTTAAGCTCTGCTATATTTTAAAATTATTTTACAAAGTCAGTCTTCCAGCTTAACCAAAAATTTAATGTCCCCTTATCCAACCGCCATCAACTGCCAAGGACTGACCTGTAATATAACTGGCTCGTTCACTTACTAAAAATGCGGCTGCCGCAGCAAATTCTGTTGTCGTGCCAAATCGTTTCATCGGAATTGTTTCTTTCACCTGATTTACTTTCGGATTTTTCTCAACAAGATTTCTAAGTCGGTTTGTATCGGTATATCCTGGCAACAAATTATTGACAGTAATACCATAAATGGCAACTTCATTCGACAAGCTTTTTACCAAACCCACTAAACTCGTTCGCACAGCATTGGATGAAATCAAGTTGTCGGCAGGTTGTTTAACAGCAACAGAAGTAATGGTGAGAATACGTCCAAAACCCTTTTCCTTCATACCTGGCAAAACTTGCTGAATAATATCCACAGCACTTAAAAACAGTAAATTGTAGAGATGCTTCCAATCGTCTAAATCAAATTGCTCAAACGCACCAGCCGCAGGGCCACCTGTATTGGTTACCAGAATTTCAATATTGCCAAACGCTTTTACACTTTGCTCCACCAAATTTTTGCGTTGAATTTCATCTGTAATATCGCATACAAACGACACGACATTATTGGGGGCAATAGATTGAATTTCAGCTTTAGTTGCCGCTAATGCCACTGAATCGGTACCGCAAATAATAACTTTGGCGCCTTCTTTTGCCAATTCAATTGCAACGGCTTTACCCAATCCTTTGCTTGATGCCAGGATAAGCGCGACTCTATTTTGTATTCC
>JANOLM010000634.1:0-7683 GCA_031419815.1 Bacteroidia bacterium | reverse complement strand
CCCATGTCACGTACTATCGTAAAGCCTGAGGAAAGCATTTGCATACCATTGGAAGCCGCCTGGATCGCACGCAACGCTGTACTCTCGGTGACATACGTGACATAGTAGTTGTTCCGTTCTGGCACCACTTTATAAGTAAGGGCCAGGTGGTTGTGTGCATCGACCAGGCCAGGTAGTATAGTCAGACCTGAGAGGTCAATGACTTCAGCGCCTGCCGGGATAGCCAGGTTGGAACCGATAGCCTTAAATTTTCCGTTTTCAATCAGGATGATCTGGTTCGTGAGTATGGTGCCTGCGGTTGGGTCTATGAGTTTGCCAGCTTTGATCGCAATTATAGTAGAGGCAGTTGCTGCTGGCTCTTGCGCGAATGTTGGAACCAAGAGAAACAACCCTACACAAATTGTGGCAAGCTTTGACAATACTTTAAATGATTTCATAATTTTTTGGTTTTGCAGATAAGCACTGTAACGTAGTGAAAATATTTTATCTTTTTAGTATTCCTTTTACGGACGGTTATTCCTCAAAGCTATTCGGATGCAATTCAAATTCCCCGCGCTGAGTTGGCAACAAAGTTTTTATAACCACGGCTGGAGCAAACCCTCCAAGGTCTTTTTGCTAAAGCAACGAGACCTTGGAGGGTTTTAGTAATATGAAAGGGTTATAATTTCATCTCCAGCCTTCACGTAAGTCATTACACGTTTTCCAACTTCGTAAGAATGGAAAGTCCCTTTTTTTTCCTTATTGGAAAAGTACTTATCAATTTCAGATTTGCTCATCCGGAACTGCATGCAGGAATCCATCAGGATCAAAACTCCGAAGAAAATAAAAAGTATAATCACCCACTTACGGAGTGAAGGTATGGTGTAGGTATTGGGCATTAGGGATTGGGTGTTAAGACTTGGGTGTTGTTGCCAGGCAAATCGTTCGGATAATTTTAAGACCAAATACCTAAGCCCTATTTTATTGAATGTTTAGAATTTTTTTGTATTGATTAGAATTGTTTAAGATATCAATTGATTTTTTTACATCCTGATCGTATTTGAAAGCTACTTCTACGGCACCTTTCTCAAGATAATAGCGGGATGCTATATCTTGTTCCAGCAGAAGTTTGATCTGATCTTTAAAGGACATTAAATCATTCTTCCTGCTATCGGCAAGTTTTGTCCCAATCTGATCAAGCTGAATTTTAAGATCCGCATAATATCTTTCTTTCTTTGCTTCATTGGTAAATAAGGCAAGCCTCTTTTCTAATTCTGATCTATAGTTGTACGGGTTGTTTTTCATCCAGTTCACAAATTCCTGGTATTCCTGGTCTGTCAAAGTGAATTCAGTAGCAGGTGGCACTGAAGGATGTTGTGATGCATAGAGAGTAGCAAAATCAAACAAATAACCATTTACAAATAAGGCTTGTGTGATCGCTGCAGTTTCTGATTCCATTATGTTAATATCCGGATCAATTCCTCCGCCATCAAATACAGTTCTGCCTTTGGATGTCTTAAACTCTTTCTTCAGTGAATCGGGTAATGATTCTACACTGCCATCTTCTCTCCGGTGAGTGTAATCCAATACCTGAATGCATCGACCGGTAGGTGTATAGTATTTGGCCGTGGTGATTTTGATTTGCGAATTATAAGAAAGCGGACGACTTAATTGTACTAGACCTTTTCCATAGGACTTTTCACCGATAATTATTGCCCGGTCATAGTCCTGCAGCGTTCCCGCAACAATTTCTGATGCAGAGGCACTGCCGCGGTTGATAAGCACAGCAACAGGAATATCCAGATCAACCGGGTTATTTAAAGTTTCATAATGAATATTGCTGTCTTCAACTTTGCCTTTCGTGGTCACTACTTTTTTTCCTTTCGGAATGAAGATGTTGCAAATGTTCACGGCCTCAAACAACAGTCCCCCCGGATTGCCCCGTAGATCAAGTATAATACTTTTGGCACCTTTCTCTTTTAAAGCAACCACTGCATTTTTTACTTCTTTGCCAGCCTCGGGTGTAAAGTCAGTTAATTGAACAAAGCCGACATTGCTACTTACCATTCCAAAATATGGAACGTTGCTTATTTTTATTTTTTCCCTTTTAAATTCCAATTTAATTGGCTGGTCAACACCTATCCGTTTCACAATAAGTGTAACTGATGTTCCAACTTGACCGCGCATTAAATGATTTGCTTCTTCTTGTGTAATTTTTGATAAATCCACTTCATCCATCTTGAGCACTTCATCTCCAATTTTCAATCCATTTTTAAAAGCTGGATACCCTTCATATACAAGTGTGACGACAGTTCTGTTTCCAATCTCGCGCGTCACAGCTCCAATGCCTCCATATTGTCCCGTATTTAATGTGCGGTAATCCTCTACTTCATCTTCTGCAATGTAGTTGGTGTAGGGATCAAGCGAATTGAGCATTGCGTCAATGCCTGTTCGGATTAATTTATTTGGATTGATTTCATCCACGTAAAGTGCGTTCACCTCCTTAAAAAGGGAAGCAAAGATGTCAAGGTTCTTGGCGATTTCGAAGTAGCGCTCAGCAGGCGGTGTGAAAGAGAGCAGTGCAAGCACAATAATTGGAAGAGAAAACAGGGCGATCTTTTTTTTCATTCGGAATAATTAAATCTATATCGTACCAACGTTTAGGCTTTATTTTTGGTGCAAAGTTACCTGAATTTAATTTGTTGTTCTACAGGTAAATATGTGCTTTTCAAAAAGACGGGGTTTAAATTTCCGAACTAAAATTTCGCCCCGATGGGGCTATGACTTTAATGGCATGAATGCGTTTCTACCAAAATGTCGCCCCGCATAGGGCGGGGCTTTAAAGCCCCATCGGGCCCGCCTGCCGGAACGGGCAGGGCGGCATGTTGGTAGAAAAGAAATAATAGGAATCGATATAGCCCCATCGGGGCGAAATTATAATCGCGTCTTTTTGAAATGCACCCAATGGTAAATAGATGTGCTTTTAGTATTTTCGGTACCCTCTAAAATCCAATACTATGATAAAACTTAAACATGTGCTTTCTGGTCTTGCCCTGGTTGCATCTCTCATTGCCTGTACTAAACAGGATAATTATGAAACCAAGACTGCTGATGGTAATGGCTACACCTATGAATACGTGACCAACGATCCTCTTAAAGTGAGGATTTACACCCTTAAGAATGGCCTGAAAGTTTATTTGAGCCAGTATCAGGCAGAGCCGCGGCTACAGACACAAATTGCAGTGAAAGCTGGCGGCAAAAACGATCCTGCGGAGACCACTGGACTTGCCCATTATCTTGAACACATCATGTTTAAGGGCACAGGTGATTTTGGTACCATGGATTGGGCAAAAGAGAAAGTTTACATGGATAGTATCGAGAATATGTTTGAACACTATCGAACGCTGACCGATTCGGTGGAACGCAAAAGCTATTACAAGCTTATCGACCAGGTTTCAAATGAAGCTTCAAAACTGGCGATTGCCAATGAGTATGATAAGATGATCTCGGAAATTGGCGCGCGAGGTACGAACGCCTATACAACAGAAGACAGAACGGTATACATCAATGATATACCTGCCAATCAGATGGAAAATTGGATCAGAATTGAATCAAACCGATTTCGAGTGATTGTGCCTCGTTTGTTTCACACTGAGTTGGAAACTGTTTACGAGGAAAAAAATAGAAGTCTGGACAATGATTACTGGAAAACATATGAAGCAATGGGTGTGAGTATATTTAAAAAGCATCCCTACGGAACGCAAACAGTTATCGGGACAATTGATCATTTAAAAAATCCCTCCATTACGAACATCAAAAATTATTTCAACACGTACTATCGGCCAAACAATGTGGCTATTTGTTTAAGCGGTGACCTTGACTATGATAAAACCATAACGCTTATCGATAAGTATTTTGGTGATTGGCAGGCAAACGATCAATTGCCGGTATGGAATAAAGTTCAGGAGGATCCGATTACTGAAACCCGAATAACAGAGGTCTATGGCCCTGACGCAGAGTGGGTATATCTAGGTTTTCGATTTGATGGACGCAGCAGCGATGAATTTAAGCTCTTACGCCTTTCGGATGGGATTCTTTCAAACTCGCAGGCAGGACTGATTGATTTAAATCTTAAACAGGCGCAAAAAGTATTGGATCCGTACAGTACCGTAGATGATATGAATGACTATTCCATTCATCGTTTTAGCGGTAAACCGCGCGAAGGACAAACCCTTGAACAAGTAAAGGATCTTTTGTTAGGACAAATTGAGTTGCTAAAGAATGGAGAATTTGAAGACTGGCTAATTGATGCTGTAATCAATGACCTCAAGAAAAACAGGATTCAACAATCAGAGCGAAACTATTCACGCTCTGCTGATCTGGTGACTGCGTTTACAAACAACATTACTTGGAAGGATTATGTGGAGGGCGTAGAATCTTTAAGGAAGTTTAAGAAAGAAGATATTGTAAAATTTGCCAACGAGCATTACGGAAATAATTATGCTGTTGTGTTCAAGCGGAATGGCAAAGACCTCAATACCAGGAAAGTGACGAAACCTGAAATTACACGCGTAACGCTTAACAAGGAATCGAAGTCGCCCTTTCATGAAGAATTACTGAAAAACAAACCTGAAAAATTGACCCCTGTATTTATCGATTATGATAAGGATATTCAGAAACTAGCCATGGATAAGAAGGTACAGGTTCTTTACACACCCAATAATGAAAACGAATTGTTTACACTTTACTATCTATCCGAAGTTGGCACTAACCATGACCCTACTTTGAAAATGGCCATTGAGTATTTACAATATTTAGGCACATCAGAAATAACTGCAGAAGATTTTAAAAAGGAGCTTTATAAACTAGGATGCAGTTTTGGTGTATTTGCTGCCGAAGATCAAACCTATATTTATCTCAACGGCCTGAGCGAGAACATGGATAAGGCTGTAGCATTATTTGAAAAGCTATTGGCCGATCCGAAGCCGGATGATGAAGCTCTTAAAAATATGATTGATGGTGTATTTAAAACACGGGAGGATGTGAAGAAGGATAAGTTTGCAATTCTTTATGAAGGTTTGATCAATTATGGATTGTATGGGGCAGAGTCGCCCTTCACCAATGTGCTTACCAACAAACAATTGCGTGAACTGAAACCGGAGCAGTTAACAACTATGATAAAGGGTTTTACGCAAACAGAACATAAGGTTCTTTATTATGGACCCAAGACTGGCGAGGATGTTGTGGCTTCCCTAAATAAGCTGCATGTAGTGCCCGATCAATTAAAGCCTGCGCCTGCGCCAATTGATTTTAGCATACGGGACATTACCACACCTACTGCATATTGGACTAACTACGACATGGTGCAAGCAGAAATAGTTTTCCTCACCAAGGGCCCCACTTTTGATAAAGCACGGATTCCTGCGAGCCGTATCTTCAACGAATATTTTGATGGCAACATGAGTTCCCCAATATTTCAGGAACTGCGCGAGGCACAAGGGCTGGCCTACTCAGCTTTTGCTTTTTATGGAGAGGCTGATAAACCAACGGGTAATGACTTCTTCTATGGCTATGTAGGCACACAAGCTGATAAGCAGGTAGATGCAATGAAAGGATTAAGCAACCTGATTAAGAATTTTCCGCGCTCGGAGAATGGACTTGAGGTTGCCAAAAGCGGGCTTATGAGCCGAATAGAAAGTGCACGCATCACCAAAACAGGTATTTTATTTAATTATCTGGATGCACAGCGCAAAGGGATTGACCATGATATACGCAAAGATGTATATGAGCAAGCACAGGTTGTGACACTCGATGATGTGCAGAAATTTCAGGAGCAATATTTAAAAAATGCTAAATATAATGTAGTAATGATTGGCAGTAAAGACAAACTAAACTTCAAGGATCTGCCAAAGTATGGCAAGGTGCAAGAACTTACACTTGATGAATTATTCGGCTATGAAAAGGTACAGAAGATAAATATTGAAAAGCCTAATCAATAGACTTTAATGTACGCAGTAGGCAAGTGACTTCAATTGCCTACTGCGTACATTAAAATCTTGGAGCTTGCTAAAAGAAAATTTATCTTATTTAAGCCAGGCCATTCGCAAAAAACGAAGCCAGTTTCCGCCCATTACATTTTCAATGTCTTTTTGATTGTATCCTCGTTGGGAAAGTAGGGTGGAAATTTTTTGTAAATCAGCGATAGTTTCAATGTCGTAAGGACTTTGTTCTTTACCGAAAGCACCATCCAGATCAGAGCCTATGCCGATGTGTAATGCATTCCCAGCAATCTGACAGATGTGATCGTAATGATCGATCAGTTTATTGAGATTGCAATTCATTTCTTTGGGTGTGGATTTTCTTTTAATCCAACCTGGCACCATCATCCACGCGTCCATCACACCACCAATTACAGCACCGCGGTTAATCAGTTCTTTTATCATGTCATCGCTCAACTGCCGGTTGTGATCCACCAATGCCCGGCAGTTATGATGGCTCGCCCAAAGGTTTCCATTGAAATGATCGAGGGCTTCCCAGAAACTGTCATCGCAAAGATGAGTGACATCCAGTATGATGTTTAACAGTTCAATTTCTTTTAACAATTCCCTTCCAATTGTACCTAGTCCACCTGTAGCGTTTGTGCCTTGTGCATATCTTCCGGGTCCATAGTGTGCGGGTCCTATTGCACGAAGTCCTTGCTGATAAGATTTCTCGAGGTGCTTTGGTGTGATAATAGAGTCAGCTCCTTCCAGACTTAATACATAGCCAATCGCTTTTTTAGAAGAAGTAGTTTTATTCCAAACTGATAGATGAGCATCCAGGGATTTTAAATCTGTAATGGGGGTAAGCTCACCATCATCTTCCATGGCTTTGTACCAGGCAAGTTGAGCCTGTGTTTGTGCCCAGGCTTGTTGGGGCGAGTTCCATCCGGGCAAAGGATTATCAAGTGCAACGTAACGTGCTATCTGTGTTGCCACCACTAAACCAATATTGCCTTTTCTTAATTCTTCAAAATTGACAACATTATTTCCACGGTCAGGTTTGTCTGTCATTCCATTTTCGCGTTGGCGAATTTCTGCAATGGGTTTGCGGTAATCGCGGTTCCATTCCATCGCATTCATGCTGAGGTCGAGGTGGGCATCTACGATAAAATTTGGCATTGGGTGTTGGGACTTAGGCGTTAGGGCTTAGATAGCGATTTTTCTTTTTCGTGCAACAATATTCCAGCTTCCTGTGATGCTATTGTTTTCGGCTACAGCCACTGTTTCATGCAATGCTACGGTTGGGCAGATATGAAAAGGCACTCCATACAACACATCGCCTACTTTATATGAATTATTTTTTTCGGCTTTAAGAATAAGATGTTCTTCGCTGTGGCCCACGGGTTGTAATTCTGGAGCATTCAAAAAATATACTCTGTTGTTAAGTGGGTTTTCGGAAGCCACGGCTTTGTGACCCAAGTCGATGCATATGGTTTCATCATCTGGCTTTGAGATAATTCGGGTAACCAATACAGCCGCGAACACAAAATGCTGTTCAGCAAATTGTTTGTGATAGCCATAATCCCAAAAGATAAAAGTACCCGGACTGCATTCTGCATTAAGACGTTTGGCATGAATGGAGATGGTAGTGTTTCCACCTGTTACAATGATTGCATCAATTCCAGTCTGCTTTAATATTGCTTTTTGGAGAGTTTCAACTTTT
>JANOLM010000633.1:0-6321 GCA_031419815.1 Bacteroidia bacterium | reverse complement strand
AAAGTTAATGAAGCACATCGACCATGTAAATATCGATGAGGATGTTGATGGGTTCATTGTCCAGCTCCCGTTGCCACCGCATATTTCGGTGGAACGCATCACAGAAAAGATCAGATCAGACAAAGATGTAGATGGATTTACAAATCATAATTTTGGAAGCATCATTTCTAAAAACCCATTGATCATGCCGGCTACTCCGTTTGGTGTAATGGAACTATTGAGACGATATTCAATTGAAACTGAAGGTAAGAATTGTGTTATCGTTGGAGCAAGTAGGTTAGTGGGTGCACCGCTCAGTATGATGTTAGTAGAACAGGGTCACGCAACCGTCACGATTTGCAGTAAGCACACCCAGAATCTTTCTGCAATTACTCGTCTGGCTGATATTTTAATAGTTGCTGTAGGCAAACCAGGATTAATTTCCGCTGATATGGTAAAAGAAGGAGCAGTGGTAATAGATGTTGGCACTACGCGTGTTGAAGGCCACCAATTCAAAAACGGTTATGCATTAAAAGGAGATGTTGATTTTAAAGAAGTTGCTCCAAAAACTTCTTACATCACTCCTGTTCCTGGTGGCGTTGGCCCAATGACAATCGCTTCTCTTTTATTGAATACATTAAGGGCAACGGAAAACAGAAACCCGTAAATCGATTTACAGATTATAATTCATTGCTAGTTGAACCTTAAACCCGAAACCTCGAACTTGAAACTTCCATTGATGGAAGATTTCTACACGATTCAGGGTGAAGGATTCTACCAAGGCCATCCTGCGTATTTTATCCGGTTGGGTGGTTGCGATGTTGGGTGCGTGTGGTGCGATGTGAAGGAATCATGGGATGCTTCGGCACATTCGTTGACAAAGATTTCAGCTATGGCTCAACGTGCTAAAGCAAGCGGAACAGAAATTGTGGTCGTAACCGGAGGAGAACCTGCCATGTATGATCTCTCCGGGCTCACAGGCGCTTTAAGAAAAGAAGGATTGCAAACAAACATTGAAACTTCTGGTGCTTATCCCATCACCGGCAAATGGGATTGGGTTTGTTTCTCCCCAAAAAAATTTAAAGCCCCCGATCCATCTGTTTATGATAAGGCTAATGAATTAAAAGTAATCGTCTATAATAAGAGTGACTTTAACTGGGCTGAAGAGTTTGCCCAAAAAGTAAGGATAGATTGTAAACTGTTCCTTCAACCTGAATGGACAAAAGAGAAGGAGATGTTGCCTATGATTATCGACTTTGTTAAAAATCATCCTAAGTGGAGGATTTCATTGCAGATACATAAGTATATGGATATCCCATAAGTCTATTTGTCACGCGAAAAGTCGCAAAGAACGCCAAGTGAAAGAATCTAAAACTAACCTTTGCGGCTTAGCGCCTCAGTGTGAAATTGAACTATGAACATCTCAGAATTTTCAAAAGCACTCAATACGTGGGGCAGTCAAAAAATTCCATTTTTCTTTATGGTGGACTTTGAGATGCAGAGGCCCCTTGCCTGGAGACTTTCCGATATCAATCCGGCTGAGATAAAATATTATATTCAAGGATTTACAAATGTTGCTGCAGAGCCTTTGAAAACGGAAATGGGCAGTATTAAAAAGTTTGCAAACCCTTTTCACGAGTATGAGAAGAAATTCAATTTCGTCTTTGATCAATTGAATTACGGATATTCTTTTTTAGTAAACTTGACAGATAAGACCAGAATTGAAACAGAGTCTTCATTGTCTTTCATGTTTGAACAAAGTAAAGCCCGTTATAAACTTTTGTTCAGAGATGAATTTCTAGTTTTCTCTCCAGAAAGTTTTATTCAGATAAAAAATGGTAAAATATTTTCCTACCCAATGAAGGGAACTATAGATACCAGTATTCCGGACGCGAAAGAAAAAATTCTGGCAGACCCTAAAGAATTAGCAGAGCACGTGACCATTGTTGACCTTATCCGAAATGATATCAGTCAGGTTGCATCAAATGTAAGGGTGGAAAGGTTTCGTTATATTGAAGAAGTCAAGACTCAAGATAAAAATCTATTGCAAGTAAGTTCTGAAATTGTTGGAGATTTAAAGTCAGGTTATACTTCTCAGATCGGGAACCTGATTGTCTCTCTTTTACCTGCCGGCTCAGTAAGTGGCGCACCTAAAACAAAAACACTCGAAATCATTCGGGAAGCAGAAAAGGAAAAACGTGATTATTATACCGGGGTTTTTGGGTATTTTGATGGTGATGATTTGGATAGTGGCGTCATGATTCGTTTTATAGAAAGGAATGGCGATAAACTATTTTACAGAAGCGGTGGAGGATTAACCACTCAAAGCAGTGCCGTGGCAGAGTATCAGGAATTGATTGATAAGGTGTATGTCCCAATTGATTGAAACCATTCGAATTCTGGACGGACAATTCAATGATCTGCGTTATCATGAACAGCGTATGGATTATTCGCTAAAAGAATTGTATGGAGTTGAGGGCAAGACCGATCTTAGTCAGTTTTTTAGCTTACTTCATCTTCCCCAACAAGGACTTTACAAATGTCGATTGCTTTATGATCACCAATCTAAAGTCGTTGAGTTTATTAAGTATACTATAAAACCAGTTACTTCGTTGAGGTTGATTGTTGATAACAATATTTTGTATGATCATAAATATTCAGATAGGTCATCAATGGCTCAACTGGTTCAGAAGCGAAGTGGTTGTGATGATATTCTAATTGTTAAGAATGGCTCGGTGACCGATTCTTACTATGCAAACATTGTATTCAAGAGTGGAAATAAATGGTATACTCCTCAAACCTATTTGTTAAGAGGTACTATGCGCGAACGACTTATTCATTCTGGCGAAATTCAGGAGGAACAAATCAGAATGAATGACATCGAAAAGTTTGAGAAATTTAAACTAATCAATGCTATGCTGGGTTTTGAAAGCTCTGAGTGTGATATTTCTAATATTTTACACCCATAAAGATGAAGGTAAAAATAGCCGGTATGTTTTTGTTGATGAGTTTGGTGTTGCCTGCGATTACTAAAGCCCAAGTTCCACTCTCAACCAAAAATAAAAAGGCAATTGAATTGTATGTCGAAGCTGACAATTATCGTGTAAGAGGTCAATTTAATCAGGCTATTTCACTTCTTCAGCAGGCAATAGAAAAGGACAAAAGTTTTTCTGAAGCCTATTTTCGACTAGGGGTTACTTTTAAAATGATGCGCGACCTGGATCGTTCCACCAAAAGTTATGAAGCAGGTTTGTACCTCACAGTCGATCAAAAGAAACAAAAAGGATATTTCTTCGAACTTGGCGACAACTATTTGCAAGTCGGTAATTATGAAAAAGCTCGAGACTTTTTAACACGGTATCTAGATTCAGAAATGCTTAATAGAGTCAAAGTAGATCAGGCTGCACTTTGGAAGCGCACCACGGAGTATGCAATCAAGAACAAACGAAATATCTCAGGCTTTGTGCCCCGCCCCCTGGGCGATACGGTCAATTGTTTTCCCATGCAATATTTTCCGGTACTGACAGCCGATGAGCAGGAACTAATCTTCACCCGCAGACTAGGTGAAAGCAATGAGGATGATGAAGATTTAGTGATCTCCAAAAAGGATTCCTTAGGACATTGGCAAAAACCGGAATCCATATCACCAAATGTGAACTCAGAATTTAACGAAGGCACCTGCAGCATTTCAGCAGATGGCAGACAATTGATTTTTACATCCTGTCTCGGTCGAAAAGGTTTTGGTAATTGTGACCTTTTTCAAAGTTTGAAAGTAGGCGGCATATGGTCACAACCATTGAATATGGGACCTCAAATAAATTCAGCCGCATGGGAGTCACAACCTTCCCTTTCAGCAGACGGTCGGGTATTGTATTTTTTATCCGATCGCAAAGGCGGTTTAGGCAATCGTGATATTTATGTCTCGCATCAGATCGAACCCAACAAATGGACAAAGGCCGAAAATTTGGGCTCAAAGATCAATACTTCCTACGATGAGATATCACCCTTTGTTCATGCAAATGGGCGCACATTATTTTTTGCCGCAAATGGAAGGTTAGGTTTTGGGGGATACGACTTATTTAGAAGTGAAAAAGAAAATGGCGAGTGGCAGGAGCCTATAAACTTTGGCTATCCGGTCAACAATCATGAAGATCAGTTCTCACTATTCATTACCGCAGACGGAAAGAGAGGGTATTATTCTCATGAGGAAGGATCGAAGAATACCTCCGGAAAAATTTATGAGATCACTGTGCCAGAAGAACTTCAGATCAAATTCAGAAGTAATTACGTGAAAGGAAAAGTGAGGGATAGAAAATCGGGATTGCCATTGAATGCCCGTATTGAGTTATACAATGTAGTGACAAATGAATTAGTATCATTTGTAAATTCAGATTCTATTACTGGTGAATACCTGATGGTATTAACACAAGGTTCAGAGTATGGCCTTTTTGTGAGTAAGAAAGATTATGTATTTCAAAGTTTGAACTTCAATTACGAAAGTGAAATAAATATTGAGCCTGTGGTAGTCAATGTATTTCTGGATAGGGTTACGGTAGGTGCAATCTCTGTTTTGAAGAATATCTTTTTTGAGTTCGACAAGTATGATCTGCAAGACAAATCGAAAACGGAGTTGGAGAAAATGGTACGTTTCTTAACAGAGAACCCATTGATAAAAATTGAGATTGGCGGCCATACCGATAATGATGGATCGCCTGCTTACAATTTAAAGCTCTCTCAAAATAGGGCGCAATCCGTAGCAAGTTACTTGCTACAGTATGGGATTGATATAAAAAGGATAAGTCAAAAGGGATACGGTGCCGACCGCCCTATTCAACCCAACGATTCCGAAGAAAACAAACAGGCAAACAGGCGTATAGAATTTAAGATTCTTAAGTAATTGAATTGTGTTGTGAAGAGAGTCTTAATACTTCAATCCTCTTGTTAAATAATTCTGTACATAATCAGTTGCTCCTTCCTCAAGCGAATGAAATGGTTTTGTATACCCGATGTTTTTTAGTTTGTTCATATTGGCTTCCGTGAAGTATTGATATTTGTCGCGTATATCCAGTGGAGTATCGATAAACTCAATAACCTCTTTTTTATTAAGGGCTTTGAAAACAGTTTTAGTTAAGTCAAGAAAAGTTCTGGCCTTTCCGGATCCAAGATTGTAAATCCCGGAATTTTTCCTGTGGTGCATTAGAAAATAACAAACGTCCACTACATCTTTTACGTACACAAAATCCCGCATCTGTTCGCCATCCTGATATTCCGGATTATGGGAGCGGAATAATTTCATTTTTTCAGTTTTGCTTACCTGATTGTAGGCATGCCAGATCACAGATGCCATCCTCCCTTTGTGATATTCATTTGGGCCATAAACATTAAAAAATTTTAACCCGGCCCAGAAAAATGGTTTTTCTTTTTGCCTCAAGGCCCACACATCAAAATCCTGTTTCGACTGACCGTATGGATTAAGTGGTTTAAGTTTGGGTATAGTTACTTCATTGTCGTCATATCCAATTTCCCCCAAACCATAGGTTGCTGCTGATGATGCGTAGACTAATGGAATTTGATATTGAATGCACTTCTTCCAGATATCTTTTGTGTATTGCGTATTTAATCGGTCAAATAAGGCAACATCCATTTCTGCCGTATCGGTGCGAGCCCCGATATGAAAAATGAATTCCACTAATTCATAATTCTTGTCCAGCCAGACCATGAAGTTATCGCGGTCAACTTTTTCCTGAATCTTAGCCCCTTCCAGATTTTTATTTTTCTCAGCCTGATCAAATTTATCTACTGCTATAATGGCGTTAAAATTCTCAGCGTTTAGTTTTTTAACCAGACAACTTCCAATAAATCCTGCTGCTCCAGTAACGATGATCATATGACAATAGATTGAATAGAATGTTGGTGGTATTGTGAATTATTTTTAATACTGGATTTGCCTACAGATTTCCATTTCGGATACTTTTCAACTTTAACGAAATACTTTTTTATGGAATTCAGATGGAGGTAAATTCAGGATTCAAGTACTTCAATTTTTTAAGAATATAAAGATACCCCTTTGGATAGTCACGAAAAAACTATCTTTACAAGATTTTAAAAACGCATGGTACACGTTAGCCGAAAAGAACATTTTAATGCAGCCCACAAGCTTTACAATCCCTCCTGGAGCAAAGAGAAGAATGTTGAAGTCTTTGGTCCTTGCGCCAATGAGAACTGGCATGGCCACAATTTTGATTTAATTGTTACGGTGAAAGGTGAGCCTGATCCTGACACGGGCTTTGTTATTGATCTTAAAAAATTGAGTACGCTAATACGCGAAGAGGTAACAGAAAA
>JANOLM010000632.1:0-9213 GCA_031419815.1 Bacteroidia bacterium | reverse complement strand
AGAAAATGAAAGCGGTGGCTCTACTGATGTAGCTGACATTAGTTGGGTAGTTCCTACGGCTGGTTTGCGCACAGCTACATGGGTGCCAGGCACCGCAGCACATAGTTGGCAAGCCGTAGCTGCTGGTGGAACATCTATTGGCCACAAGGGTATGATGACAGCGGCAAAGACGATGGCTCTCACAGCTATTGACTTGTTTAACTCTCCACTTGTTATCGAAGAATCATGGAAAGAGTTGCGCAAGCGCAGAGGCGAGAATTTTAAGTACGAAGCTTTGGTTGGCGACCGGAAGCCTGCTCTGGATTACAGGAAGTAAGTTGAACATGTTCAGTAGCAGATAAATCACGAGTTATGTTGAGTGATAAAAATCAGTTTTTGAAATTTCTTTGTAAACGTTCATCCACCTTAAAATAATTATTTATGGAAATCATCGGCTTAGATAAAAAGAAAACAAAAGAACTGACAGCGAAACTCAATAGACTGTTGGCGGACCATCAGGTATTTTATATCAATGCAAGGGGCTTTCACTGGAATATCAAAGGCGAAAAGTTTTTTGAACTGCACCTGAAATTTGAGGAATTATACAACGAATCGCTCATTAAAATCGATGAGATTGCAGAGCGCATCCTCACCCTTGGCGGTGTGCCCATTCATTCTTACTCTGCCTATCTGAAAGAAGCCCATATAAAAGAAGCAGAAAATATTTCTGATGGAAAAAAAGCAATTCAGATTATTGTCAAAGGTTTCCAAACACTTCTGGAGCAAGAGCGCAAACTTCTATCATTATCGGCCAAGGCCAACGATGAGGGTACCAACTCATTGATGTCGGACTACATTCGTCAACAGGAAAAACTGGTATGGATGTATAATGCCTATTTATCATAGTGGCTTCTTTGTGAAGCCTGCAATCGAAAAATTGCCCGACCGGGTTGTCATTAGAAAATTTAAGGATAGTAGTCCGTTTTAAAAGAATCCAGCTTTTATTGTGTTACAAACTTCGCCACCTCGTTAAAAAACTTATCAGGATCTTGCCAATACGATCTGCTATAGAGCATGGTATGTTTCCAGTTTTTTTTCTCAAGTAACTGCGGAATCAAAGCATGCGGATCTTTAACCGATATACTTTGATAATACAAATCATCATCGGTTGAGATCAGACCGTAAAACTGACTTTCCTGCCCGTTCAAAAGGTGGGTTTTTTTTACCACCAGGTCAGCAAATGGTAAGGAACCTGATTGCAGTTCTGCTTTTTCAAAATTGCCATGCTCCTTGATTTTAGTTTTTAAATACCAACCAGGATTGTGCCCCGAACTTTTCAAGGTAAATGGTTTTATTTTTTGCTCCGATACTTCTCTTGCATACTGCAGATATTGCTTCAACAGTTTAGGTCCTTGATTCTTAGTTTCTTCAACATGCAACTCTTCGGGCCAGATGCTGGTGACGATATAAATTTTTTCACGCGATCGCGTAACCGCTACGTTCAACCGGTTTTCACCTCCTGCTACATTCAGACTTCCAAACTGCATATTGATTTTTCCTTTTACGTCCGGTGCATAACCGATGGAAAAAATGATAATATCTTTTTCATCACCCTGAACATTTTCAATATTTTTCACGAAAAGTGTTTCTGGGATAGGTTGCGATTGTTGTAAGAATTTCTCTTCAAGCCTATCCAGCACAAGTGATTGCTGTGGGGCGTTGAAGGTAATGACCCCAATTTCTTTTTCGGGATGCTGTAAGTGAATTTTTAAAACAAGATCTACTACTTTTTCAGCCTCTGCATCATTTGTATTGTTTTCCCAAACACCATTTGTTTTTAAATATTCAATGGCAGGCTCCGGATGGTTTAGCACTATTGCATCGGGTAGCAGACTAAGATGACCGCCATAGAAATGATGATTTGAAAAATCGATGAGGGCGGGAGATTTGCTTCGATAATGTCCATTCAATTGCACTTGCTGTAAGTAACGTTCAGTAAGTTCTAATAGAGAATCAATCTCAAGATCGGGCTCTTCTGTGTCCTCCTCTTGCCAGCGTACCTGATAAAGATCGCTGGGGCGAAGTTGTTTGCTATCTCCCGCTACTAGAAGTTGCTTGCCGCGATACATGGCAGGAATGCCCCGCTCAGCAAAACATTGTGAGGCCTCATCAAAGATTACAAGGTCAAACATTTCTTTCATTGGAAATATAGCTGACACCGATTCGGGAGAGGCAAGCCAGCAGGGGAGTATCCGGAATAGTTCATCTTCAAATTCTAAAACCACTTTTCGGATCGGCCAGATTTTTTTTTTCTTCGTTACCTGATGAAGAAGATCCCGATAAGTAACTCGGTTGTTAAGTCGGTTGAACTCAAGTTCGTCAATGACATTCTCGCGGGCACGAAGCAAAATAATCTCTGCGCTTAAATTCTGTTTCTCTGAAATCTGTTCGCGAAGTTCATTCTCCAGCAGGCTAAGTTTTCCTGATGAAACAATGCGTAGCACGGGATGCTTGGTTTCAATGTGATCAATCCATGCCAGAAAAAGACTATTTACAAATATGGACTGTGCGACATCAAAATTTAACGTATCCATTCTTTCCCGCAACTTGTTTATAATGCTGTGCTCTTCAGCGTTTAAACTAGCTTTTAGTTTATCGTATTCGCAAAGTGCGTCATAGTCCTTTGTTACCAAGGCCTTCAATGATTCTGCTTGCTCAGGATCACTGGTAAGTTGATCGATTTGAGATGAGCTTAAATGTTTAGTCCATTTTTCTTTCTGTGGAATGAAAACAGAAAGCTGATGAAACAGATGCTTCAGTTTTTCTCTAAACTCTTTTTCAGATATATTTTTCGGATTAATGAAGCTTTTTATTCCGCGCACCGAACCAAAAATAAGTTTCGCCTTCAGTGCATTCAATTGGCATTCAAACCAAGGATCAATTGTTTTTTGATGGCAATCCTCCGGAAAATCCAGTAGCCATGCTTTTGATTTGATTTTTGAAAAGTTGTGCTCTAAGTTGAGGCGATTGTCAAGCTTTCGCTCTAGCATCTTAAAGCCTGCTGCATTACTTTTGAGGCCGTTGTTCACAAGAACCCGTTTGATCAAATATTTGTCTTCCGAAAATAACTCCCATCGCACCAGGCCGATAAGATTTTTTCTCGCTTTCATACTTCGGCTTAACGCTTTTTGAAAGGCACCCAATTGATTGGAAGGGGTACTTACTTCTGGTCCCTCTTCCGCAAAGCAATCATTTACTACTCGCCTGGTATTGGACAACCAAAGCGAACTTGTTTCTTCATCGCTTTCATCTGTCATTCTTTGAAAATACGTGTAGGCAGGTTTTTCCGATAGAAGAAGAAAAATTTCTTTAATGTCTGGTTCTTTTTCCAGCAGTGCCTCGCCCTGTTGCCAATCAGGAGCAGCGCTGGAAATGGATAATAGCTCCTGTGAAAGTTTTTTTAGCAGCGTTGGAATTTCATCCAGAATGGATTTCAGACTCTTCAGGTTTGCTAAAGTGAAATCTGCAAATGATTTTCGGTTGCGTAGTGGATAGTCTGCAGCTTCAAAGCGTAGTGCATAATGTATATAAGAGCGAAGTTTTCTGAAAAAATCATCGAGCGTATCAATTTTAAAATTCTGGTACTCTTGTTTCAGGGTGATGGTCTCATCTTCTAAATGGGAGCGGAGGTATAATTCTTTTACGCTGATGCCGCATTCCTGTTCATCGAAGAGAGCGGCTTTAAATTCTTCCAGTTCTTCTGTGATCTGATCGATTCTTCGGGAGGCATGAAAGAACTTACGTTCCAGTTGAATTGTGTCCAGGCTGTTATTGCGTGTTTTATATTCATCCACACGTTGAATTTGCGCAGCGGCTTTTTGATAAATTTCCTTTCTGTCATTTTTGAAATCATGCACCAGGGCAAGGAAATCGTTAAGGCCTTGTTCTTTCAAACGTTGATACACTACATCCAACGCAGCACGTTTTTGGCATACCACCAAAACACTTTTTCCCGAGGCAATACAATCAGAGATCAGATTGCAAATTAAATGTGATTTGCCTGTGCCGGGCGGGCCTTGCACAACAAGCGAGTGACCAAGCTTTGCCGCCTTCAGTGCATTTTCCTGCCAGGCATCCAATGAAAGTCCGGTGAATATTTTTTCTTCTTTTACCTGCGAAATAAAGTTTGAATTTTTGGTGTGAATACTCAATGGCTGTTCGGCATTGCTTCTTTTGGAAAAGAATTCTTCAAAGCTTGGAATTTTGTTTTGGTCAATGAGCTCCAGATAATCAGGTACCAGAAAAGACCCTGCTTGTGGGAAAATGCCCAGTACGGCTTCGGGAAAAAGTTTTAACTGACCGTTTCCATGTTGCTGATCAAATTCTTCTTTTTTATAGTTGGTGAAAAAAGTCAACTCATCTCGATACGTGTCAGGATTAAAGTGAATATCCAGTGAACTGCTTTGCAAAAGGTGGTAAATGGAAGTCCGGAATACATTGCTATCGTTGTCAAAGTCGTCAAAATCTTCTTCCAGCAAAGCTTCATCCGCCTTCACTTTGTTATACAAGGAGTACGCCAATAGAAAAGATTTGTTGAACGAGATGTTAGCATCCTCGCGCAAGCGAATTACCCACTGTTGGTTTTCAATGACCAGCTCCACCGGAAAGAAAAGTAATGGACAGCGCACAAATGTTCCATCCGAAAATTTTCCGCGCACAAAAGGCCAACCAATGTGCAAGTCTTTCGTGCCGCGCTCGTCAAAAAGAAAACGATCAAGTCTTAAAAGTTTTTTTAATTTCTTGCTGGCTTCATTACTAGCCTCCATCCGGCTGTCTACCAGGGGGCATAGTATTTTTTTTGTGCCACGGATTAATGCTTCAATGATTTCAAATGATTTTTCTTTATTGAGCTGACTAAGTTCATGCAAATCCATAAACTGTTCAGAAGTAATTCTTGGCAAATACAACATGCGGTTATTGCCTGCCAGATTCGTCAGTCGCCTGATGTAGGTTTGTAATATTTCAGTGATGTTTGCCGGCATCTTTTAATGTATTCTTAAAAGCTAATGTAAGGTCTTAGTTTTTCAACGGTTTCGGACTTAATCGTTTGAATTTGGGTAAGGTCGTCAATCGTTTTGAAATTACCATGCTGAAAACGGTACGTTACAATGGCTTTGGCAAATTTGAATTTTATATAAGGATGAGCCGCGAGTGTTTTTTCATCTGCCTCATTGATATTGATCTGGAGGGGAATGAAGTTTTCGGGCATGAATGATTTCTTGTTAAGCCTAGTGATCACTGCCGTATCAAGACCATATACTTCCGTGAGTTGCGTGGCAGAAATAAACCCGCCCAACTTACTCCTATATTCCACAATGCGAGTGGCCAGTACTGGACCAATGCCATAAATTGTTTTTAATTGGGCGGTGTCGGCCATGTTAAGATCAAATAATTTTACTTCAGGTCTTTTAGGCTTCTCGGTTTTGTCTTTTTCTTTTTCGCTTACATAGTTTTTTTTCTCTGGCAAATTGATAAACGGGACAAGCCCGACATAAAAAGAGGAATCCATTCCGTAGATCTTCTTAAGGTCGGATTTGATGAAGAACTTTCCTTTTTTGGAGCGGTAGTTTAAAATACGGTGAGCGAGATTACCAGGAAACCCCAGACTAAGGAGATCATCTTCAGTTGCTGTGTTAGGATCGAATTTAAATTTATCGTGTGCCGTAAGGCTAGTGCTGTCCTGCTTCTTTTGAAAGTCCCAGGCAGCTGAGAGGCTATCCAACTCTATTTTTTCTTTTGAAAAATCATCTGTTCGCTGAATGATGAAAAAGCGATAGATCGGTTCTGAAAATATCAGCAACGTCATGAGCGGGAGAAGGATTAAAAATGCGTTGGTCTCCGTTCGCGAGAAACCAAACATACTTCGCAAGAGCGCTTTCAATCGATTCATAGAGCAAAGCCAATGTTCTTAAAGGTATTGAATTATCCGAAAAAAGGGGAAATGATGAGATTGTTATTTCAGGATTTTATGAGAAGATGCACACTTGACAAAGAACACCAACAAGTCGGGTTTTTTAAATATTTTCGGGACTTATTCGTTCACAGGAGGAGTCTTTTTAATTTTAACCTATGGAAATTTCTGGACCTACGTTTTTGAATACACTTGTACTTTTGGGTGCATTGCAAGGTTTTATTGTTTGTATTTTGTTGTTTTTGTCTAGGAAGAATCGCCAGGCAAATTCCCTGCTGGGAGCTCTTCTTTTGTTGATTTCGTTAGCAAGCCTAAACATCTATCTTCTTGAAACCAGATTTTTCTTGTCATCAAAAGCATGGCGAGTAATTGGAACTGCAGTGCCCTTCATCGTCACCATGCCAATTGGGCCATTACTCTATTTCTATATCAGATCGTCACTCAATCACAATTTTAAACTTACCCGGAAGGATTATTTACATTTCACTCCAGCACTTCTTGATATTATACCTAACGTAGTTGCGGTGATGTACGCGATAGTAACAGGTGCTGATATGACAAATACTAATTCATTCTGGAAAGTATTTACAGATGAATACAATATTTACATTGATATACCAAGATGGATTTCTGTATCGGCCTATCTGATATTGTCCATTCGGTTTTTGAGAATCTCTAATAATCTTGTCGAAATCCATCAATATGGCTGGCTAAAGCAACTCACCCACATCTTCCTTGGTTTTCAAATTATCTGGTTTGCTCACCTCATTCCGTATATAATGCCAATGTATCGTCATGCACTATTAGAACAGGTTGGGTGGTATCCTGTATACATTCCACTGACTGTTCTGGTGTACTGGCTTGGCATTAAAGGGTACTTTTCATCACAAACAGCCTATTCTGTTAAAAAGGTAAGCACATCTTCACTTTCTCCTGAAATTATTTCAGCAGTAGTTGTTGCTCTTCAAAATGCTATGGGAAGTAGCCGGTTATACCTTAGTCCTTCATTAAACCTAAGTAGTGTTGCGAGTCACCTTTCCGTACCACCAAAAACAATTTCAGCGGTATTGAATCAACACATGAAAAAAAGCTTTAACGAGTTTGTAAACCATTATCGGATTGAAGAATTTAAAAAGAGGGTCGGGTCTCTGGAATATGAACATCTTACCATCACAGGCCTTGCCTTCGAATGTGGCTTTAATTCTCAAGCTACTTTTCAGCGAACTTTTAAGCAATCTACCGGAATGTCACCTTCTGAGTTCCTGTTACAAAAGGGTTCTTTAAAAACTTATGCATGAAATTGCACTCAAATCCGGATTTGAGCAGACCTTAACATTTTTTTTGACGGACTTGCGCCAAAAAAATCATGATCAGAAAATACATTTTCATAATTCTTTTGTTTGGCATCACAAAAATTTCAATAGCTCAGCCGTTTGCCGAGAAATTGGCAGATGTAGATTCCGTGATGGCCAACTGGAATAAACCTGAAAACGCGGGAGGCGTTATCGCGATTATCCAGGACGGCAATGTGATCTACAAAAAAGCTTTCGGGCTTGCCAACATCAAAAGGAAACTACCTAATACTACACGGACTGCCTATGATCTTGCGTCCAATGCCAAGCAGTTTACGGCAATGTGCGTTGCCTTACTGGAAGAACAAGACAAACTCTCCGCGGAAGATGACATTCGGAAATTTTATCCTCAATTTGACTTTGGGAAAACAGTGCGAATAAAAAATCTTTTGGATCATACCAGCGGTATTCGTGAAGCCTACGTACTGTCTATTCTTTCCGGGAAGGTGAATCTAAAGGGGGAACTCCCAAAGCGATATAATACAAAATCACATTTAATAGCGGTGCTGGAAAGAGAACGGGGTTTAAACTTTAGCCCTGGCGATGAAATGGCATATACCAATGTCAATTTTATTCTTCTCGGTGACATTGTCGAAAAAGTCAGTGGTCAGAGCCTGCGCCAATTTGCGGATAGTGCCATTTTCAAACCACTAGGCATGACCCATACCTTCTTTCGTGACAAAGAAAAAATGATGGCTCCCAACGAAGCTGTTGGATATTTATATGCGAAGAAGATCAAACCCCAAACTCCTTTTGGTGGCATCGTAGGCGATCATAATCTGGTGAGCACTGTTGATGATCTTATTCGCTGGGATCAGAATTTCTATTCCAATAAACTTGGAAACCATGATCCGCTACTGATAGAAAAAGTATGCGCAAGTAGCAAGCTTAATTCAGCAGAACCAACGCGCTATGGCTATGGCTTGTTTACGCGAGAGTATAGAGGACTCCAGCAGGTATCACACGGAGGTGACAACGGACAACATACTTCTTTTATGGTGCGATTTCCTCAACAGAAATTCAGTGTGATCTGCCTGGCGAATTCATCGCGGTATAGTGATACGGAAGGAAAGACATTTAAGATTGCTGATATTTTCTTACGCGACTATTTACGAGTTTCTGAAAATACGTATGACCAATTCAAATTCATTTCTATGTCTAAGGATGAATTAGAAAACAAAACAGGAACCTACACACTCATTGAAAAGAATGGATTGGGTTATTTCAGAAAAGTAATGCATAAAGACGGAGATTTATACGTTGGTTTTTCCTACTATGATAATGGGTTGAAAGTATCTCCAGTAACATCAACTTATTTTGTTGGAAAAAATGCAATTGGCAGGATTTTTCATTTTCATTTCTCTGACAGTGCTGGTATTATCACACTAAAGGAACAGTTCATGGACAGGCCACCCAGAATCTTTCATGCGATGGAAAAAGATTTACATCCAATATTCGATGATTATAGAGGAGTCTACTTTAATGCCAGCACTGAGGCGACTATTAAAATAAAAAGAAAGAAGGGAAAAATTACGGCTCGTAAAGGCATCATACGTATTCCCCTTATTCCATTTGATAAAGATATTTTCTACGCCATCCAGAATGATGCTTTGTTTACTTTTAAGCGTAACTCTTATGGCAAAGTAAATCAGCTAACTATCTATGCCTGGGATTTTCGAAATTTTATGATGATAAAAAAGTGATCAAACCCGAATTCAGGTCTTCTCATGGTAAACATTATACATTTAGCGTTTAATATTTAGGAGTTTATTTCAGAGATAACATTCTATTCTCCTTGCCCTTGCTGGTGTTCTTCACCAGCAAGCAAAGGGAACTAATGGAGTCTCCATCAAACGGAAGCAAACATTCTATTCTCCGCCAGGCATAGAGCTAATTTTTTGTAAACTTTTT
>JANOLM010000631.1:0-3945 GCA_031419815.1 Bacteroidia bacterium | reverse complement strand
CCGGAAGAACTTCGGTATTTGTGGTTGCAGTTGGATCAAAACATCAATGCTGAAAACAGCATGACACGTAAGACTTCAAATAACGCTATCCGTGATTCTGTTCCAGCAAAATTTTTAGCAACTACTACCAACGCCTATGATTACAAGGGCGGCTACAACATCAAGACTGTTAAGGATGCAGCAGGAAAAGCTCTTCCCTACACAATCAACTTCACCATGATGCGCGTGGATCTTCCTCAGCCATTGAAGAAAGGTGAGAAGTTTGTATTTTCTATTGATTGGTCATTCAACATCAACGACCGTGTGATGGTGAGTGGACGCAGTGGAATGGAATTTTTCCCGGACGATGGAAACTACTCTTATACCATTGCACAATGGTTCCCTCGCATGTGTGTATTTGACGACTACGAAGGCTGGCAAAACAAACAGTTTCTTGGAGCAGGCGAGTTTACCCTGACGTTTGGAAATTATCGCGTACGAATAACAGTTCCTTCTGATCATATCGTTGGAGCAACCGGTTGGTTACAAAATCCAAAAGAAGTACTTACCAAAGAGCAGATAGAACGTTTTGAAAAAGCAAGGAAAACATTTGATAAACCCGTGTTTATTGTAACAGAAGAAGAAGCGACTAAAAAAGAAAAAGAACGCTCTAAAAAGAAAAGTACCTGGGAGTTTTATGCAGAGAATGTCCGCGACTTTGCCTTTGCATCTTCGCGCAAATTTATTTGGGATGCACAAGCTGTTAAGCTTAATGACAAAACCCCGTTGGCACAATCGATGTATCCAAAAGAAGGAAATCCGCTGTGGGCAAAGGAATCTACCAAGGCCATAAAGAATACTCTTGAAGTTTATTCAGAACGCACTTTTGATTACCCTTATCCAACTGCATTCTCTATTCACTCAGCAAATCAGGGAATGGAGTATCCCATGATATGCTTCAACTATGGCAGACCCGCAAAAGACGGAACGGTTTCACAGCGCGTGTTAGAAGGAATGGTTGGTGTTATTGTTCACGAAGTAGGCCATAACTATTTTCCGATGATTGTAAACAATGACGAACGCCAAAGCACGTGGATGGACGAAGGATTAAATACTTTCCTGGAACGCGAAACCACACGCACACGCTATCCAGATTTTGATGTCACCAGTGGATCACCAAAAGGGATGATACCATTTATGAAAGGCGATAAAAATATCATGCGCCCTGTGATGGCATCATCCGATAATCAAGGCCCAAGCTTCGGACCCAATGGATACACCAAACCTTCCGCAGCGTTGACTTTGTTGCGCGAAACTGTTATGGGGCCTGAACTTTTTGATAAGGCTTTTAAAGAGTATGCGCAGCGCTGGGCATTTAAACATCCTAAGCCAGCAGACTTTTTTCGTACGCTGGAAGATGCATCGGCTGTTGACCTTGATTGGTTTTGGAGAGGGTGGTTCTATACGACAGATAATGTTGATGTGACATTAGATGAAGTGAAATGGTTTAAGGTAAAAAGTACTCAGGTTGATCCTGAAATGAAAGGCGTGACTGTAAAACAAGGTGATGTTGGTGCCAAGAAACCAGGTGATAAGGTTTCTGACTTCAGCAACGGGCCGCAAGATTTTACAGTGATCAATACGCCTGATAAATATTATGGAGAATTCAGAAGTCGAATCGATGACAATGAAGTGCGTCAAAAACTAGAGACTAAAAACCTTTATGAAGTAACCCTTAAAAATACGGGAGGCCTGATAAGCCCTGTAATCATTGAGTGGACGTATAAAGACGGCACAAAGGAGATTGAACGGATTCCCGCAGAAATCTGGCGCACCAATGAACAAGAGGTGAAGAAGATTTTCGTTAAAGAAAAAGAAGTGGTAAACATTGTGATTGATCCCAATTCAGAAACCGCTGATATTAATGTCAACGATAATGTGTTTCCTAAGAAACCTACCGAAAGCAAATTTGATCAGTTTAAGAAAAATTAGTTGTTGTAAATCATGGCCACAGATTCGCAGATTAAATCTGAGAATCCTATGGCTATAAACTTAGAATATTCAGAATTCAATTTTTGTATATTTGTGACTCGGACTTAATGCATGACTATGAAATACATTCTTGAAATTCCTGATAAGGAAATGGTTTTCGCTGAAGAATTTTTTAAAAAGATTTCCTTTATTAAAAAAGTGAAAGCATTAAAGTCAAATGAAATAGCCAACCCTAAAATCCTGAAGAGCATTGAGGACTATGAAGGAAAAAAGAGCAAACCCACAGCTTTAAGTTTGACGGAACTTAAAACAATGCTTAATGCGTGAACTATTGTTTATGCCCAAAGCCTGGCAAGATTTAGGTTGGTGGATGCAAAACGATATAAAGCAAGTCAAGAAAATTTATTCTCTTCTTGAGAATTGTGTAAAAACACCTTTTACCGGATTAGGGCAGCCAGAACTATTGAAAGCAAATTTCAAAGGTTATTGGTCTCGAAGAATCAATCTTGAACATAGGATTATTTACAAAGTGGAGGAAACCAAAATTATAGTCGTTTCCCTTCATGGGCACTATCAGTTATAATCTTACCCATTGGTTTATTAATTGAATCTAGGCTTCTCTTTTTGAAAGCCGTCCCTAAAAAACAGGATGCTTTTTAACCTAAATTTCTGCAATATTAACACCGCAAAAATATCCGTATGAAAAAACTTTTTATCACCCTCCTTGTCCTATTCCAGATTGCTGCCCAAGCCCAACAGCAAACTACACCATGGCAAGGAAAATTTGAACAACTCGATACTCAACTCCCAACACCTAACTCATATCGCTCTGCTTCAGGTGCACCTGGTCCACAATACTGGCAGCAAAAAGCTGATTATATAATTTCAGCGGAATTGAATGATGATAATCAAAGCATCACAGGCTCTGAAACAATTACCTACTTCAATAATTCACCGGATGTATTAAAATACCTGTGGCTTCAACTGGATCAGAATATTTTGTCCAAAGGAAACCTCACACGTCAAACGCTAACGAGCGCGATGAACGACACACTGGCAGCGAAGCAAATAGTTCAACGCGTAACCGATTTTGATGGTGGTCATAAAATAAAATCTATAAAAGATGCAACTGGCAAACCACTTAGCTACACCATCAATTATACAATGATGAGAATTGACTTACCTCAGCCTTTAAAAAAAGGCGATAAGGTCAGCTTCTCCATCGACTGGTCGTTTAACATTGGCGATCGCATGATAGATGGCCAGCGAAGTGGCTATGAATATTTTCCGGAAGACAAAAATTATCTCTACACCATTGCGCAATGGTTTCCACGCATGTGCGTATATGACGATTACATCGGCTGGCAAAACAAACAGTTTTTAGGTCAAGGTGAGTTTGCTCTGGCTTTTGGAGATTATAAAGTAAAACTTACAGTACCTGCTGATCACCTTGTGGCCGCTACGGGATCATTAATGAATGCTTCAACTGTTCTTTCCAAGGATCATTTAGCTCGCTACGAAAAATCTAAAACTTCTTTTGATGCCCCGGTAATCGTTGCCACACAAGCCGAAGCGGTTGAACGTGAAAAAACGAAACTAAAAGATAAAAAGACCTGGGTGTTTCATGCTTATAACGCTCGTGACTTCGCATTTGCTACCTCACGAAAATTTATTTGGGATGCTCAAGCGGTGAAAGTGGGTGATAAAACGCCACTTGCTATGTCATTCTATCCTAAAGAAGGTAATCCATTGTGGGAGCAGGAGTCAACGAAAGCAGTAAAAAACTGTCTTGAGATTTATTCCAAATACACTATCGATTATCCATATCCTGTGGCACAATCAATTAATACAGCCTCAATAGGTATGGAATATCCGATGATTTGTTTTAATGGTGGCCGCCCGAATAAAGAGGGCGTAACAAATCCCCAGACATGGGCATCTACTGTAGCCGTAATCATTCACGAAGTAGGCCAC
>JANOLM010000630.1:0-5697 GCA_031419815.1 Bacteroidia bacterium | reverse complement strand
GGGATTCGTACGTTCAAATCTGAAGTGCTCCGCGTTAAAGGGTTAAGTGGAAGCTTGGACGCATTGCTCCTGGCCGCTATCTACAAAACCAGTAAGTCAAGTCACATTATTATCCTCCACGACAAAGAAGAAGCTTCCTACTTTTTAAATGACCTTCAAAATCTTTTAAGTCAAAAGGAAGTCTTGTTATTCCCAATGTCTTACAAGCGGCCCTATGAATATGATGAAGTTGAGAATGCCAACATTCTCATGCGCGCTGAGGTTTTGAATCAACTGGGTAGCCACCCCGATTCACAGATCATTGTAACTTATCCGGAAGCTCTTTCCGAAAAAGTGATCACAAAGAAATCTTTGGCGTCAAATACTTTTGTCGTAAAAGTGGGGGAGAAGCTTGACCGGGAATTTCTCGAAGAATTTTTGCATTCGTATGATTTTGAAAAAACAGATTTTGTGTATGAGGCCGGACAGTTTGCCATCCGGGGTGGCATTCTGGATGTCTATTCTTTTGCGCATGAACTTCCTTATCGGATAGAACTTTTTGGCGAAGAGGTGGACAGTATTCGCAGCTTCGATCCGGGTTCACAACTTTCAGTAGAAAAACTTGAGAAGGTAAGCCTGATGCCCAACGTGCAAACCCGGTTGGTGCACGAAGAACGGCAATCGTTTTTTGAATTTATCCCACACACCACACGGGTATGGGTTAAAGATTTTCAGTTGACACGTGACGTGCTCCGGAAATCTTTTGAAAAAGCATCTCAAAGCTTTGATAAAATCATTCGTGAAACCGGTACTAAAATTATCCTTCAGCCCGAACAACTTTTTGAAACTGAGGAAACTTTTACTGAGAAAATAAAATCCTTTCTTATTCTGGAGTTCGGGTCGCGGTTTCATTTCCCGGCTTCCAGAAGTTATGACTTCAAGTCCTCTGCCCAACCTTCCTTCAATAAAAACTTTGAGATACTGGCTTCTGACCTTTACGATCAGCAACTAAAAGGTTTCTCTAATTTCATAGCAGCCGAACAGCCCCGGCAGCTAGAGCGACTACAGGGAATTTTTGAAGAGATCAATCCTCTTATCAAATTCCAACCACTGGAGTTCGCGATGCGCGAAGGTTTTGTAGATCATATCTTAAAAGTTGTTTGCTACACCGACCATCAGATTTTTGAGCGGTTCTATCGTTACCGGGCCAAAGAAAAATTCTCTAAGTCAAAAGCACTCACATTCCGCGAATTGCAAACATTGGTGCCCGGGGACTTTGTTACTCATATTGACTATGGGATTGCAAAATTCGCGGGCCTGGAAAAAAAAGAAATAAATGGACGCGAACAGGAATCCATTCGCCTTGTCTATCGCGATAACGATCTTCTTTACGTTAACATTCATGCCCTTCACAAAATTTCTAAATATTCTGGCAAAGACGGAGCAACACCTGCTATTAGCAAGCTTGGTTCAGATGAATGGGAGAACAAAAAAGCAAAAGTCAGGAAGAAGGTAAAAGACATTGCCAAAGAGTTAATTGACCTCTACGCCAAGCGCAAGCAGGCACCAGGATTTGCGTTTGCCCCAGATGGCTTTTTGCAGGCAGAACTTGAATCGTCTTTCATTTATGAGGATACGCCCGATCAGGCCAAGGCCACAGAAGACGTAAAACGGGATATGCAGTTACCACACCCAATGGATCGTCTGGTGTGCGGTGATGTTGGCTTTGGAAAAACCGAAGTTGCAATTCGCGCAGCTTTTAAGGCCGCAACCGAAGGAAAGCAAGTGGCCGTTCTGGTACCAACTACAATTCTTGCCATGCAGCATTATCGCACTTTTTCTGAGCGACTGTCAAATTTTCCCGTCAAGATAGATTATGTGTCCCGCTTTAAATCAGACAAAGAGATTAAACAAATTATTAAAGAGGCAGAAAGCGGTGCGGTAAATATTTTAATTGGAACTCACCGCGTGGTAAGCAAAGATGTTGTCTTTAAAGATTTAGGATTATTGATTGTGGATGAAGAGCAAAAGTTTGGTGTAAAAGTAAAAGACCGCTTAAAAGAAATAAAAGTGAACGTAGATGTGCTTACGCTTACTGCCACCCCTATTCCCCGCACGCTTCACTTTTCACTAATGGGTGCGCGCGATCTCAGTATCATTTCCACCCCTCCGCCCAACCGTCAGCCGGTAACAACGGAACTTCATACGTATAATGAGGAGATCATACGGGATGCGGTAAGTCATGAACTTCGCAGAGGAGGCCAGGTGTTTTTTGTACATAATCGTGTAAGCGATATTGAGGCCATCGCCAATGTTATCTATAAACTTGTTCCTGATTCGCGTATTGGCATTGCCCATGGACAAATGGATGGCGATAAGCTTGAAAAAGCAATGATCAAATTCATTGATGGTGAATATGATGTGTTGGTATCTACTAACATTATTGAATCGGGTCTTGACATCCCCAACGCCAATACCATTATCATTCACAATGCACACATGTTTGGATTGAGTGACTTGCACCAGATGCGTGGCCGGGTTGGGCGATCAAATAAAAAAGCTTTTTGTTATTTACTCACCCCACCCACATCCGTGCTTAGCGCAGATTCACGAAAGCGTTTGGCCGCCCTTGAAGAGTTTAGTGAACTTGGTGATGGTTTTAAGGTGGCCATGCGCGACCTTGATATTCGGGGAGCTGGAAATTTATTAGGGGCAGAACAAACCGGCTTCATCACCGATCTTGGTTTTGATACCTATCACAAAATTTTGGATGATGCCATTCAGGAACTTAAAGAAACAGAGTTCAAAGATTTGTTTGCCGCAGAGCTTTCTGAAAAAGTAAAATTGATCGTTCAAGATTGCGTAATTGAAACGGATTTGGAAATTCTAATTCCCGAAACTTTTGTCAGCAATACAAGCGAGCGATTACAGCTCTATTCCAGTCTGGATAATATTAAAGACGAGGAAAGTCTCGAAAAATTCTCTCTTTCACTTAAAGATCGATTTGGGGTTTTGCCTGATGCCGTTGAGCAACTTATTAATACCGTGAGGCTGCGTTGGCTGGGAGAAAATTTGGGATTCGAAAAAATCACCTTGAAGAATGAGAAGCTAAAAGGCTATTTTATTTCCGGAAAAGAGGAGTATTACAAATCGGATGTATTTGGTCAAATTTTAACATTTGTTAAAAGTCATACCGGGCAATGCCGCATGAAGGATATTAATGGAAAGCTGATCTTGACTATTGAAAATATTCAGAGTGTGGATACTGCTATTGAGATTCTTGAGCGGATGAATCACAAATCTTCAGTGGTGATTGGAGCTAAGTTGTAGCCATTAAATCGGAAAGAGAAACGCTTTCAACGTAAGGCATCAGCTCTTCGGCATTTTTAAATGCATTAATCATCAATACCTTCTTATAAACAGGAGAATAATACACCTCTATAAAAAAATCATCGGCATAATAGAGATATATTTTGCAGTCTCCCAGCTTGCGCATGGTGAGGTAGTTTGAGAAAGAGGTTACAACATCACACTTCTTTTCAAAAGACGCATACTTAAAATCTTCTAGGGTAATCATAGAGGCCTTACAATTTTAGTAACACAAGGAGAGAAAACTGTGCCTGATCGTAAAAGCCCATTTAAATGGGTTTATTAATTCTTTTTCCCATCTTTGAGTTCCGATTATGGAATAAAAATCCCAAATTGAATCAGACAATAACTCAGGGAGCATGTCGTTAAATTCAACAGCTAGCTCATACTTACACTAAGGATTTATCAATAAAATCCTTACGCCTTGGAAAACATTAGATTATCTATTTATATTAGCGGTTGCTTTGACTAATACTATGAAACAAATGAAGCATTTGAAAGGTCTACTTTTTTTAGTTGGCGGTTCCCTGATCATTTCCTCTTGCTCGCTTTTTGGAAATAAAGGTGGCAAGCCTACAAACACTAATCCTGGCCAAATGAGCACGGCAACAGGATTGGCCTACAACGATGAAGACGGAGGTGGTTTTCAGGTAAGTCCTTTTGAAGGACAGCCAGATGCCCCCAACACTGTTTTTATTGAAGGCGGAAGAGCCATTATGGGTTCTTTTGAAGAGGATGTGATGTCTTCCCGGGATAACGTGGAAAGAACTGTTTCAGTAGCCTCCTTTTATATGGATGAAACCGAAATTGCAAACATCCATTGGCTGGAGTACATGCATTACCTTGCTAAGGATTCTTCCCAGGAAGTATATGCCAAAGCCTTACCTGATACCAATGTATGGATTGGAAAGCTTGCCTTCAACGATCCTTATGTTGATCATTACCTAAGATATCCTGGTTTTCGCTATTTCCCAGTCGTTGGCGTAAGCTGGAAGCAGGCAAATGACTTTGCCGTATGGAGAACCCGTGCCGTAAATGTTAAACTAGCCCAAAATGCTGGAGAAGAATATGCTGAAACAGATGGCCGGATTCCTCTTGAATCTGGTATTGTTGTTCCTTCTTATCGTTTAGCAACAGAAGCAGAGTGGGAATATGCAGCTCAGGCAATGTTAGGAACACAGTGGTTAGAGGAAATGCAAACACATCAGCGCATCTATCCTTGGGATGGTCACGCCCTTCGCAATCCTTTCGGAAAACAAATGGGTTTCTTCCTGGCTAATTTTAAGCGCGGTCGTGGTGACTACGCTGGTATTGCCGGCAGGTTAAATGACGGTGCTTTAATTACCTCTTATATATATGAGTTTCCCCCTAACGATTACGGATTATATAATATGGCTGGAAATGTAAGCGAGTGGGTTATGGATGTTTACCGACCTCTTTCATACCAGGATTTTGATGATTTGAACCCGATTCGTAGGGATGGTTTTTTAGATGAAGCTGCTGGTTCGACAAACAAATACAATAACATCGATAAGGATCCTACAGGATTTACTTCTTTGATTACGGATAGAGCACGTATCTATAAAGGCGGTAGCTGGAAAGATGTTGCCTATTGGATGTCCCCCGGAACTAGAAGATTCCTGGATGAAGATTCAGCCACAGCAACAATTGGTTTCCGTTGCGCTATGATACGAGCAGGATCAAACTATTAAAATAATAGGCCCCTAAAAGGGTTAGATAAAAAAACCTTCCGCAAAAACGGAGGGTTTTTTTTATTGTGCTTCCGCCATACAAGCAATACTTAATTCCGCGCAGTTACGTTCAAGAAGGTGCTGGCCGCAAGCTTCAAGTGTGGCTCCGGTTGTAATCACATCATCCACTAATAAAATTCTCTTGTTCAAGATCTTTTCAGTACTGTCTATACCAAAAACATCTTTCACATTTTCCCATCTATCCAGTTTTGATTTACGGGTTTGTGTAACTGTCCTTTTTTTTCGTACCAAAATATTTTCGTCCCATGGTACATCTAAAGAAATGCTTAAACCCTCCGCAAACTTTGCGCTTTGGTTATAGCCCCGTTTTCTTTGCCGCGAGTTATGAAGCGGTACTGGAACGATTAGATCGAATTCTTTTTCCAGACCCTGCTCGCGCAATTCCTTGCCAAAAAGCATACCTATCCTCACTCCCACTTCGGGGTGGTTGTTATACTTTAGTTGATGAAGCAGATGTTGGACTATTCCACTTTTCCTGAACTTCAAAAAAGCCCAGGCATGTTTTACTTTAAGTCGCCCAAAAAGCCGTTCCTCAATGGGATTAGTTGCCTGCAGATGATAATTCGTTTTGGGTAGC
>JANOLM010000629.1:0-5839 GCA_031419815.1 Bacteroidia bacterium | reverse complement strand
TTCACGCAAAGGCGCAAAGAACACTAAGATTTTGGGAATGGCTACTTTGCGATCTTTGCGTCTTTGCGTGGTAATTTAAATTTTCTTCAGAGCAAGCTTCGATACCGTTTCACCAATTGCCAAAGAAGATGTTGCAGCAGGTGAAGGTGCATTGCACACATTTATCACTTGCTTTTCTTCTAAGATCAGAAAGTCATCAACCAACCCACCGTCACGGTCGCATGCCTGCGCACGAACACCAGCCCCGCCTTCAACAAGATCGGATGCCTGAATCTCGGGAATCAATTTCTGCAACGCTTTTGTAAAGGCAGCTTTGGAAAATGATCGATACATCTCTCCAAATCCTGTGCGCCAATATTTTGCAGCTACTTTTTGAAAACCAGGCCATGTTAAAGTCTCTACCAACTCTGACAAATTGATATCTGATTTTTTATAACCTTCGCGTTGAAAGGCAAGAACGGCATTAGGCCCCGCTTCAACTCCACCCTTAGCCATGCGTGTAAAATGCACACCGAGGAAAGGAAAATTCGGATCGGGTACCGGATAGATTAAATTCTTAACCAGATACTCTTTCTCTTTTTTTAACTTAAAGTATTCTCCCCGGAAAGGAATAATCTTTACATTCAATTTAGGGACGGTCATTCTTGCAACCTTGTCGGAATATAATCCTGCACAATTGATCACGAGCCTGGTGGTGTAGCTAGACTTCTGAGTGATGACCACACGTGTATCATCGGAATTTTGAATATCGATTACTCTTTCACCCAGGTTAATCTGACCATCCATTTTCTGAATCAGTTCACCATACTTTTGAGCTACTTTTTTATAATCGACAATGCCCGTTTGTGGAACAAAAATCCCGGCCAGGCCGGTAACATGTGGTTCATAATCTGTGAGTTCTTCCTTCCTGAGTTTTTTTAAATTTTTAAGACCGTTTTGCTCACCGCGGATAAAAAGATTTTCTAAAAGAGGCAGTTCATGTTCTTCACTTGCAACCACAATCTTTCCGCAAAGGTCAAATGGAATTTCATTTTGCCTGCAAAAGTCGACCAGCAAGTTATATCCATGAATGCAATTGGTTGCTTTTAAGCTGCCTGGTTTATAATACAGCCCAGAATGGATAACCCCACTGTTGTTTCCTGTCTGGTGCTTTGCCACCTCATTCTCTTTTTCAATAAGAACAAGTTTGAGGTTGGGATTTGAAATTTTTAATTGAAGGGCAGTAGCCAGACCCACTATGCCGCCACCCACTATTACTACATCGTATTGCACGCTTCTATTGTTTTTTGGAAAAATAAAACTAAATGATGGGATGTGCTAATGATAAATAATAGGCAATTTGACAAACACTTGCCTAAGTCCTAAGTCCTAATGCCTAAGTCCTAATACCCACTATCTTTTTATTAAGCCTTTATAGGTCTTACTTTTACATTTAAAGTCTGCTCGATGATTACAAAGTGATTTGCAGGAATCATAGACCAGCTTTTATCATCCGTGAGTTTTTCTGAAACCACCAGTACGGCATGGTCATCGTCTTCAGGTGCTTCCATTTTGGTAATGCCATCTTCTACCACAAATCGACTACCTTCAGAATGATAAAGCGTAAGAGGCTCTTCTTTAGGATTAGTAACGTACCGTGTGCCCACAATGAATAAACCATTGGTGACCACCATATTCAAATAGGCTTCTTCTTCTATGCCGTAATCAGTCATTAATTTTTTTAGGGTGCTGAACGTATGCTCGAAAGCGTCAATCACCGCTTCGGCACTTACGATCTTGTGGTTCTTGAATAAATAGTCCAGCAGGTATGCAAAAATATGTTCCGAATCGGTTTGGCCTTTTATCCAATTGTAAAGCTCATCGTTAAGCGGGCTTCGAATATGGCGCTTAATTTTTTCAAACTTTTCAACACCTCCATTGTGCGCCATCAACAAATTTTTGTACTGAAATGGATGGCAGTTTGACTCCGAGACTTCACCCACACTTGCGGCACGCACATGGGCGAGCATACATTCGGTTTTAATTTTGGGAGCCAGGTTGCGAAGGTTTCGGTTACTCCATGCTGGATTTACCGACACGAATGTAACAGGCTCGTAATTAACCTCTGGCACATACCAGCCTATGCCAAATCCATCTCCGTTGAGGGGCTCTTCAATTTCCCGGGCGTTGATACTTTGATTTACCAACGAGTTCTTGGGTTGATAGAGCAGCTTGTCTATGATGATAGGTGTGCCCTTGTAGGCCATGAGTCTGCACATAGTATTTCAGTTTCCTGAAAAGTTAATAAAAATCTCAATATAGCTTTGAGTTAAATCTGTGTTTGATATGTACCTGGCTCAAAGCTCGTAACTCCAAACTTGTAACTCGAAACTTTTTTACTTCTTCTCAAACTTTAGCGAAACGGAATTCAGACAGTAGCGAAGGCCAGTTGGCTTTGGCCCATCCGGGAAAACGTGACCCAAGTGGCTGCCACATCGGCTACAGACCACTTCATCGCGCACCATGCCATAACTGTTATCAGTACCTACCGAGACCAGGTTTTCTTTTAACGGTTGATAAAAACTTGGCCAACCGGTACCTGACTCAAATTTTGTTTCGGAACTGAAAAGCTCCTGATGGCATGCAAAACAATAGTAGGTTCCAGCCTCATGGTTGTTCCAATATTCTCCTGTGAAGGCTCTTTCTGTTCCTTTTTCGCGCAAAACATTGTATTGAAGTGTGGTGAGTTCCTTTTTCCACTCTTCATTGGTCTTTTTTTTGAAATCGGTGCCCTTGGCTTCATTAACATTGCCAGACTTTTTCTGGGCGCAGGCTGAAAGTGAAAATAAGATGATAAATAAAGGGAGGAATTTGATTTTTCGCATTTGATATGGTCGTTTTATGGTTTTAACTAGTAACTAAGATTCTGTAAAAAGAGTTTTTCAAATGTAGAAAGGCTTGGTTTTTTGAGATGCCCCGCAATTAATTGTCATATTTGAGGCATTGTGCCAAATAGCTAAGACTTTTTTGATGTGGGAAATTCTCATTTTCTGTAGGTTTTTATATCGGAAACAATTCTAAATTTGATTTTTCTTTAATTGCCTATCTATAGAAACGAAGATTTATGCATAAGCGGATCCTGATAAGGTCGATTTTATCATCTCTTATCTTCTTAAGTTCACTAAGTCTCTATGCTCAAAACTATCAACTTCATAGCGTCTTTTTGTATAGTTTCACCCGGTATGTTCAATGGCCTGATGAACTGAATAATGGTGACTTTGATATCCTGGTTTTGGGTGATTCACCCATTACTCCTGAATTAAAGAAAATGGCCGATGCGAAGAAGGTTGGTGATAGAGCAATTAAGATCTACTCTATCAAAAATATCTCTGAAATAAGAAAATGTAATATTTTGTTTATTCCCGCTGATAAGTCTAAACAGCTAGCCGATATTTTATCTAAAGTTGGATCAAATTCAATTTTAGTGGTGACCGAACAAGAAGGTTTGGGTGTGAAGGGCAGCGCAATCAACTTTATTAATAAAGAAGGAAAGCTTGCATTTGAGATGAACCATGCTGCCTTGAATAAACAAAGACTAAAGGTATCCACTGAATTGACTCGCCTGGCAATTGTGATTTAAATAACCCTATGGAGAAATTAATTTTTAAACGGAAACTCCGGATCAAAATCGGAAACAAAATATTTGGAGGATTTTTAATCCTCATCATTCTTTTCATTGCTAATGCTGCTATCATTTTCAATACCGGAAGTAAGATTGATAGTGTGGTAAAAAACGCATCTGAAAGCACCAGGCCTTCCATGAATGCCATCAATGAGTTTATTTTAATGGTCACACAGTCCAAGATGTTGATTACTAATTGGGTCTATCTTCCAACCAACTCTGATGATAAACAAGCATTGCGTCAGATAAACGAGTTTGATTACCCGGCCTTAAAAGAGAAGGTGACCAAGTTAATCCCCTTGTGGCAGGACAGCCAGCGTATTATGATGGATACGGTTTTTCAGGAATTTGATAAGATGATGAAGCTGGCGGATGAAAATGTCATGAACAAACTAGTGGCATTTGAGAATTATGAGGATCCATTGACCAAGTTGCTTGCGGAGGACGCTATTGAAAGCCAGATTATTCCGCAGTCGACTGACATGATAAGGAAACTTAATAAAATTGCTGAAACACAAAGTGCGATTACAGCTCAATCGGATACTGAATTGATAGCCTCAACAAAGCAGTTGAGAAATATCACACTCATATTGGGTTTCATTACGGTGTCCCTTGGATTGCTGAGCGCTTATATGATGGTGAGATCGATTACAGGTCCTATTAATTACCTTAAGGATGTAGTAGTTAAGCTTGGGCGTGGTGAGTTGGTGGAGGATAAAAAGAAAAAGTTTAGCAACGATGAGATTGGAGAGATGGCCATTGCTACAGACAATCTTGTAAGTGGCCTTAAAGCCACAACCTCTTTTGCCGAAAATATTGGAAGCGGAAAATATGATTCTGACTTTCAGCCATTGAGTGAACACGATGTTTTAGGAAATGCACTTTTGAACATGCGTGGAAATCTTTCACGCGTGGCTGAAGAAGATAAGAAGCGCAATTGGGCAACAGAGGGTCAAGCCAAGTTCGGTGAGATCTTGCGCACAAATAATAGTGATGTCCAAAAGCTATCCGATGAGATTATTGCCAATCTTGTGAAATACCTAAAGGCAAATCAAGGTGCGCTATACATCATTGACGATACAGAGGATTCTGAAGAGTCTACCATGTCCATGACTTCATGCTATGCGTGGGACAAAAAGAAATTCTTAAACCAGAAGGTGCATAAAGGCGAAGGTTTGGCTGGGCAGGCCTGGCAGGAAATGGATACTGTGTACCTGACTGATGTACCCCAGAACTATATTCGCATCACATCAGGTTTGGGCGATGCCAATCCAACGTGCATACTGATTGTGCCCCTGAAAGTGAATGACCAGATTTTTGGAGTTGCTGAAATCGCATCTTTCAATACTATGAAAGATTACGAGATTGAGTTTGTACAGAAAATTGGGGAGAGTATTGCCTCAACGGTTTCTTCTGTGAAAGTTAATACACGAACTCAACGCTTGCTGGAAGAATCTCAGCAGATGACGGAACAAATGAGAGCGCAGGAAGAGGAAATGCGGCAGAATATGGAAGAGTTACAGGCAACCCAGGAAGGTATGAAGAGGCAGGAGTCGGAGATGATGAAATCAATGGAGGACACCATGAAAGCCTCTCAGGATGAGGCAATTAAGAAGGAGAACGAGTACAAAAAAATAATCCGGGATCTTCAAGAAAAACAAAAGTCCAATTGATGTTTGGCCAGTAAGTGCCACAAAAATTACTTCGTGGGTTAAGAAGGAGCTACACCTCTGAGCCGGGGCGTGTTATAGATGAAATGTTGGTTATAATCCAAAGTAGATTAAAATAGTTAGGGACTTTACAAATGCAAAAAACCCCTCCGTCTGAGGGGTTTTTTGTTACCTAAACCTAAACCTAATGAGAAGATTACTCTACTCGTAATCAATTCAACGGGCACTTAGGTTAAGGGTTGCACGTTTTTTTGATTATCGCTGCATTTTACTACCAACGGCTGAAATCAAGTTATCGCAATCGTTTGAGGAAGCTTTGAATTTCACACACAACTGTCACCCCTGCGGTAACTGCATTAAGGGCATCTCTAAAAACTCCTCAATCCTTCTCCTTTTGGAGTATTGTATAAAATGCGATTTAAAAAGAGGATCATGAACCTCAAGGAGAAAGGGAGTGACTCCCTTCTCCGTTTCGGCTACCGTTAGGACACAAGTTTATGCTCCAGAG
>JANOLM010000628.1:0-1536 GCA_031419815.1 Bacteroidia bacterium | reverse complement strand
TTTTGAGAAAACATTCTGCGCTTCGAATTCAATATTATCATAACCTTTCGAATGCTCTTGCGCGAATGTGGTAATGTTGGGATTTGCATCTATACCAATAAGCTTTAAAAGTCTTCCTTCATGCTTTGCCTGCCTCGCGATAAGTTTCAACATCTCCCCACTACCACAACCAAGATCCACAATAGAAATATTTTTTTTTGAATCAACTTCAGAAAGGAGATTTTTCAATCCACTTATCGTAACGGCATTGCCACCCAGCCAATGGTTGATGGCATCAAGCTCTCGCAAGGTTTGATCCACTACTTCGCCCTTGCAATCAAGATCATCCATGATCTCTAGTCCGTCAGAACGCTTTGAGAAATCAATGGTTGCGTTCAATGATTTTCAATTTTAAGAACCATGCTTTCGAGCGTAAGACCTGGCCCGAAGGCAAAACTCAGGATTCGTCTGTTATTATCTACACCATTTAAGCTTTGCATAACTTCATGAAGCACAAAAAGAACAGTTGGTGAAGACATGTTGCCAAACTTTTTAAGTACATCATAAGAAAATCGATTTTGCTCTTTGTTCATACCTAGTTCCTTCTCAATAGCTTCCAATATTTTTTTTCCGCCCGGATGGATGGCGAAATACGTGATATCGGAAAGGCGTTGGGAGATACTGGACAACAGTGATGTAGTTAGTTTGCCGATACCCTTGCGAATTACTTCGGGGACATAAGAAGACAAATGCATTTCAAAACCCATATCACCGATTTTCCAGGCCATATCTTGTCCTCCGTCATAGGCAAGGTCGCAATAGAAATTTTCCGGCACCAAATTCAGCCCCTGACGCGGCTTAGATTCAATCAACAAAACCGCTGAGCCATCCGCAAACAAAGCGTTGGCAAGCATGTTGTTTTCTGTGTTTTCCTTTTGAAAATGAAGTGTGCACAATTCGGTACAAACCACCAGAACTTTTGCGTTCGATTCAATACGGCAAAATGTATCAGCCAACTTCATAGCATTAAATGACGCATAACAGCCCATGAAATTGATGCACGTTCTGTAAATAGTTGATTTTAACTTTAGCGACTTGACTAAATCAATATCAAGACCTGGCGCATACATGCCTGTGCAGCTCACCACAATCAAATGCGTTATGGAATTTACGTCCACATCTTTCACTTTTGCCAGGCAAGTTGAAACAGCTTTCAGACTAAGGCTAAGCGCATGTTGCCGGAAAAAATCCAACCTTTTTTTTGTCGATGGAAACGGTTCTAAGGTTTCTGTGTTGGAATAGAAATAAAACCCTTGTGTTTTACCATAATCCTCTAGTACAGAGTAGCGCGATTCAATACCCGTAGCACGGAATAATGCCCGCAACTTTCGCTCGTCAGATCCCTGCAATTGCATCGCCCGAAGCATAAATTCGGCAATGGTCGACTGACTAAATTTGTTGGGAGGTGTGGCGGTGCCAATCGCGGTGATGTAGCTCATTTATCAAGTATAACCTAAAAAAACTTATCTTGTTAAAATAGTTCAGCGATATGTTTTC
>JANOLM010000627.1:0-5748 GCA_031419815.1 Bacteroidia bacterium | reverse complement strand
AGTGGACCTGAATTCCGGAGCAAAGCCTCAGCAGATAAGCACAGGACAAGGCCGAACTACCTGTTCATTTTTCTTGAAAGGAAATAAACAGATTCTGTATGCTTCTACTCATTTGGGAGGAGTAGATTGCCCGAAAGACCCAGAGCGCAAACCAGGAGGCAAATACCTGTGGCCTGTCTATGATTCATATGATATTTTCATTTCAGATCTAAACGGAAAAATAGTAAAACAACTCACCAAGACGTCTGGCTATGATGCGGAGGCAACCGTTTCTCCGAACGGAAATAAAATTGTGTTTACGTCAATGCGAAATGGTGATCTTGAATTATATACAATGGATACAAGTGGAAAGAATGTAAAACAAATTACAAATGAACTTGGATATGATGGTGGGGCATTCTTTTCACCCGATGGCAAAAAACTTGTCTTTCGTGCCTCTCGGTTTACGACAGAAGAAAAGAGAAGGGAATATATAGAATATCTGAAGCAAGGTTTGGTTGCGCCAACTGAAATGGAAATTTTCACCTGCAATGTAGATGGATCAGACTTAAAGCAAATAACACATCTTGGCAAAGCTAATTGGGCACCTTTTTATCATCCGGATGGAAAGAAAATATTGTTTAGCTCAAACCACAAAGGCACTCGAGGATTTGAGTTTAATATCTTCATGATGAATGAAGACGGCTCGGGGCTGGAACAAGTTACCTACGACAAAGTGTTTGATTCCTTCCCGATGTTTTCGCCCGATGGCAAGAAACTCATTTTTTCCTCTAACCGGAATAATGGAGGGACGCGAAATACAAACCTTTTTGTAGCGGATTGGGTTGAGTAGCCGTTATTAGTGATTCGTTAATAGTTAATCGGGGATTGGGCAACACTACTAACTTTCTGTAATTTTGTTTGGGTTCATTTACGATTTTCCATTAACGATTAACTGATAACTCACATGATAGGCTTCTTCGAACATCAATATCTATCCTACAAAAAGAATCACATCAAAAATCTTTTGGCGCTGGCCATGGCTGATGGTGTCATGCACGAGAAAGAAGAGAAGATGCTTTTCAAGATAGGCAAGCGTTATGGCTTAAAAGATCGCCAGATAAAGATGCTGGTGGATAGTGATGAAAAGTTTCAGATAAATGTACCGGACAATCATCAGGACAAAATGAACGTGCTCTATGATTTGATGCTCATGGTATATGCCGATGGCGTTGTGCAAAAAAGTGAGATTGCTTTCTGCGAGGATATGGTGAAGAAATTTGGAATGAAGAAAGAAGTAGTAAAATGGTTATTGAGCAAAGTATTTGAAAAAGGAATGCCACCAATACCAGATGAATGGGACGAGATGAAGGAGGAAGCGAAGGGAAAGTTTTGCCAGTAAGAAATAAGTTAATTGTTATCCGTATTTGTTATCCGTTAATAGCTAAAACGTTAATCGTTATCGGTAGAACCATTAACAATTAACAGATAACCGTTAACGGTTACCCAAACACTTTCTCAAATCCCCAGAACTTGTCGATTATTACTCCGATTGATAAAAGTCCCAAAAGGGTGGGGCATACATACATAATCATGAAGCTTATATACTTCTGCAAAATAGAACCAGTGTAGCCAGGATTACCCACTTCCAATTCTTCGTTCATGTTATACATTCGCCAACGATAGGTAATGAATATGCACATCAAGCATCCACCAACGGTGAGACAGATATCGCACATGTCTGCCACGAAGGTTAAGAAATCGCGACCTTGATAAAACGATAATTTATTCAAGGCAGGAATCAATCCCTGGCTCAGCATACTGGGAATGCCCAAAACAAAAATCAAGATAGCAGTAGCCCACACCATCAGTTTGCGGGGTAGCTTTTTCTGATCCACAAAATAAGCTACAGGCACCTCCAGCAATGACACAGTAGATGTCAACGCAGCAAAGCACAAAAGTAAAAAGAATGAACCACCCACCACACGGCCAAGAATCGGACCCATTTCATTAAACACTTGCGGCAAAAGCATAAACACAAGAGGAGGCCCTTCTGCCGGAGACATATTTTGTGAAAACACTAACGGGAATATCATCATGCCTGCCAGAAAACCAACGGATGATCCTGCAACGGAGATCACCGCTGCTGCGGAGGCAAGATTCTGTTTTTTATCTACATACGAACCATACGTGATCAACGCTCCCATACCCAAGGAAAGCGAGAAGAAAGCCTGACGCAAGCCATCGAAAATAGTTTGCGGTCTGATCTCGCTGAAATCGGGAATCAGATAATACTTCACACCGGCCATTGCATTTGGCAAGGTGAGAGCATAAATAATGAGCCCGATTAGAATGAGAAAAAGCGCTGGCATCATGATTTTGTTGGCGGCCTCAATTCCTTTTTGAATCCCTTGTGAAACAATTAATGCTGTAAGCACCATGAAGCCAAGTGAAAAAATCAAGTTAAGCCCTATATCATTGACATACCTGCCGAAGTAAGCCCCAAAGTTGGGTTCACTGAGAAGATCACCAAACGATATTTTAAGGAAATAGCCAAACGCCCAGCCAGCTACAACATTATAGAAAGACAAAATTAAAATGCCCGCAATAATCCCGAACAAGCCAAGGTAACCCCAAGGCCGTCCTCCTAATTTAGCATAGGAACCAAAGGCATCGCTGGCTGCTCTGCGGCCAATAGCAATCTCACCAACCATCACCGGGTAGCAGAGAAAGAACACGAACACCAGGTAGAGTATTAAAAATACAGCGCCTCCGTTCTGTCCCGCCAGGTAGGGGAATTTCCAAATATTGCCCAAGCCGATAGCAGAGCCTGCGGCTGCCAGAATGAAACCAATGCGTCCTGAAAAATTACCTCTGTCTATAGACATTGCTGAAAGTTTTAAATGGCCGGCAAAATAGACCTTAAACTAAAATTATCAAAAACAGGTTTCTATTTTAGGTACTTCTGCATTTAAAGTGGAAAGCAGAGCATTCAATTTATTCTTGAGCAGAGGCTGCACATCCTACCGAAAATTGTTATAAAATTGAGGTGTATTTCTGGAAGGTTTTGGATTAGTTATGGAAGAAGAAGTTAAGAAGTTAACAACGCAGGAGAAAGCTTTACGCATCAACCTAAGTGGGGCAATTTATGGCTCGTTCGCAGAAATAGGAGCGGGGCAGGAAGTGGCCGCCAATTTTTTCAAAGTGGGTGGTGCCTCCGGTACGATTGCTAAAACCATGTCGGCCTACGACATGAAGTTTAGCGATGCCATTTACGGCCAAGGCGACCGTTATGTCTGTGAAGACAGGTTGATCAGAATGCTTGACCATGAATTCGTTCTGTTACCTGAAAGGCTTCCGCACCGTATTAAGGATACGCGTTTCTTCGCTTTCGCGGATACTGTTGAGGTGTTGAATTTCGAGCGCACTAATCAAGGCCATGGCTGGATTGGGTTGCGGTTTCAGCTTACACCGGGTGGCCAGTCAAATGATTGCGTGATGCACGTGAAAATGCACGACACTGATCCTCTTCAGCAACAATTGTCGTTGGGCATAGTAGGGGTTAATATGCTGTACGCTTGTATGTTCATGCACGACCTGGAACAGATTATCATCTCTATGCTGGATGGACTTACCACAAGGAGGATTGAGATTGATATGTTTCGTATTGATGGCCCTGATTTCAAGCACATTGATAATCGCCTGATGGCATTGAAGCTAGTGAAAAATGGGCTGACCAAAGCGGCCATGTTCGGGTCTGATGGAAATGTGATGCAGCCTTCAGAAACTCTGTATAAAAAAAATGTATTGGTATTGCGCGGCCGCTTTCGGCCTGTAACACACGTTAATGCAGATATGCTGCTTACCTCACGCAGGCGCTTCAGAAATGAACCTGATGTGGATCGGACAAAAATGGTGGTAATCACTGAGCTTACGCTCAATGATCTTGGCCCAGATGGAAAAATAGATGAGCGTGATTTTCTTCACAGGGTTGATATCATTTGCTCCCTTGGGCAGAATGTAATGATCTCCAACTACTTTGAGCACTATCGGCTTGTAGATTACTTGTCTAAGACCACAAAAGGAAAAAAGATTGGGATCATCATGGGTATTTATGCTTTGCAAAAAGTTTTTGAAGAAAAAACCTATGAGAATATCCGTGGCGGTATCCTGGAATGTTTTGCATCACTTTTCGGATCCAATGTCAAATTGTATATCTATCCGGCCTTGCGAAAAGACAATTCATTATTTACGCTGAAAGATTTTGAAAGTACTCTCCCTGATAATTTAAAGAGTCTTTTTCGTTACGTAATGGACAACAATAAGATGGAGGACATTCAAGATGCGAATACGCATAACCTGAATATTATTTCAGACAATGTACTGGCCATGATACGCAAAGGTGAGCCAGGATGGGAAAAATTTGTGCCGCACAAAGTAGAAGAGGCCATCAAAGAGCATGGACTTTTTGACTATCCCATTTCTAATGAAAAATCTACCTTGTCAATAACTTAATGGATGATTCAAAGTTCAAGATTCAAAATTGAAATTCCCAAATTTTGAATTTTAAATACGTTTCGTTAGAGTTTCCCTTCCGCTTTCATCCTACTGAAATATGACCTTGCTTCCGCCAGTACTTTTGGTGCCAAAGCAAAACCAGAGAGCATAGTTGGTAAGGCCATTAGCGCATAAGCAATGTCAATGATATTCATCACGTCTCGCATCGATAGAATGGCACCCAGAACGATAGTTGACAAATAAAAATAATCGTAATATTTAGCTCGCTTCACGCCAATCAAAAAGGAAAGAGCCTTGTTCCCATAATAACTATATGAGAACAATGAAGTGATGGCAAAAAAGAAGGCACAGATCAGCAACAGATAATTGCCAATGCCCGGCATTGAACTATTGAAAGCTTTTGCGGTAAGCGTAGCACCTTGCGGTGAACAATTGATAATTGGATCTTGCCAAACACCTGTTACCAATATTGCTAAACCAGTAAGTGAGCAAACTAATAAAGTATCGATAGCCGGGCTAAGCATTGAAACTAATCCTTCGCGAATGGGCTCCCTGCTTTGGGAAGCACCCAATGCCATGGGTGCAGTACCAATTCCTGCTTCATTAGAGAAAGATGCTCTTCGCACGCCAAGCACAATCAATCCACCAAGCACACCACCCATAGCTGGATTGCAGGTATAATTGTAATAGTCGGCTCGGAAGGCATCGGTAACGATCAATAGAAAATAATGTGGAACCTGATCGGCATGAATGATTAAAATAGCGAGTACCGAAAAGAAGTAAATGATGATCATAAGCGGCACCATTTTGCCAGCCCAAACTCCTATACGTTGAATTCCACCAATTATAACAAAACCAGAGATGATTGTAAGGATCACTCCAATCGCAAATTTCATAGTGTTTATTTCAAAGCCAAACAGGTGAAACGCCAAGGCTTTAACATCGGGATCGGTAATACTAATGTCGATGATCACTTGTGTGAGTTGGTTCGCCTGAAAAATGGGAAGACACCCTATCATGGCGCAAAGGCAAAATAAAACTGCCAGTGGTTGCCATGCTTTGCCTAATGCTTCGCGGATCACATACATAGGGCCGCCTTGTATTTCACCTTCTGAGTCTTTGCCTCTGAACATTACAGAAAGAGTGCTTGTAAAAAAGTTTGTAGACATCCCAACAAAAGCTGTGACCCACATCCAAAATAATGCACCTGGTCCACCCAGACTAATCGCTGCGGCCACACCTGCGCCCTGT
>JANOLM010000626.1:0-4085 GCA_031419815.1 Bacteroidia bacterium | reverse complement strand
GTTAAAGAAATTGTGATCGATTTTCAAGGCAATGCCAACAAAACTGTAAAGGCAAGCGATATTAATATTGCGAAAGAATACAAGAAAAAACCTGAAGAAAGACTTTTGCCGGTATATGAATTCCGCAACGAATTGGATTCGACAAAAGTGGACAATGCCGTTATTCCTGTTTATGGTTATGGGCTGTGGAATAATATTTGGGGTTTCGTTGCACTGCAATCCGATTTAAATACGGTGCAAGGTGTAAAGTTTGAACATGCGGGAGAGACTCCTGGCCTTGGAGCGCGGATAACTTCTGAAGAAATTCAGCTTCGGTACAAAGGAAAAAAAGTATTCGAAGGTGATAATATTTCATCAGTTACCATGATGAAAGGAGAAGGAATGGACTATACCAAAGATTCACATAAAGTGGACGGAATGTCTGGAGCAACGTTAACGGCAAAGGGTATTAATAACATGCTGAATGATTACTTCGCGTGTTATAAAAATTATTTAAAGAAGAACCAACAAATATCCCTCAACTTATGAGCACAGAAATAGTGGAAGTGGAACAGGTTGTTGAAAAGAAATCAGAACCTCTATTCTCAAAGAAGAATAAAAAATTGATTAGCAACCCACTGGATTTAGATAATCCTGTTACGGTGCAGATTCTTGGAGTCTGCTCTGCCTTGGCGGTGACAACCCAGATGAAACCTGCATTTGTAATGTCGTTAGGTCTCATGATTGTGACGGCAAGTTCTAACGTTGCAATTTCAATGATGCGCAATTCTATTCCCTCACGCATTCGCATTATTGTTCAACTTGCTGTCGTGTCGCTTTGGGTGATCCTTGTGGATCAATTACTAAAAGCATATGTCTATGACGTCTCGAAACAACTTTCAGTATTTGTAGGATTAATTATTACAAACTGCATTGTTATGGGTCGGCTTGAAGCTTTCGCGATGGCGAATAAGCCTTGGCCTTCTTTCTTAGATGGTTTGGGTAATGGACTTGGTTATGGTTTGATTTTAATGACCTTAGCTTTTTTCCGGGAAATATTTGGAGCCGGTTCGCTCTTCGGGTTTAAGATTTTTGAAGCAGTAGGAGTGCATTACAAAGGCAACGGACTTATGCTTTTGCCAGCAGGAGCGTGTATTTTATTGGGTATTATTATCTGGATTCAACGATCCATTAACGGCTATCGTGAATCACACTAACAGAAATTAATTATGGAGAACTTAATTAACATTGGTGTTCGCTCGATTTTTATCGACAACATGATTTTCGCCTACTTCCTGGGAATGTGCTCTTTTTTGGCTATTTCAAAAAAGGTAAAGACAGCATTTGGATTAGGCATCGCGGTGATCTTTGTGATAGGTGTTACCGTACCAATTAATTGGCTTATTCAAAATTATGTTCTTATACCTGGTGCTTTGGCCTGGATGGGTCCTTCCTTTGCAGATATTGATTTGAACTTCCTTCAGTTCATTGTTTTCATTTCCGTGATTGCCGCGATCACGCAATTAACGGAAATGGTGGTAGAGAAATTCTCGCCCGCTTTATATGGAACACTTGGAATTTTTCTTCCACTTATTGCAGTGAATTGCTCCGTACTTGGAGCCGCGCTATTTATGGTAGGCAGGCCCTACAATCTTGCGGAAGCAACCGTATTTGGCTTAGGTTCGGGAATAGGATGGATGCTTGCCATTGTTGCGTTGGCAGGTGTGCGTGAGAAGATGAAGTATTCGAATGTGCCTGCGCCTTTAAGGGGTTTGGGTATTACATTTATTCTGGTGGGTTTGATGTCGCTGGGTTTCCTTAGCTTCCTCGGATTCTCTTTATAGACTTTGCGAACAACTTGAAAATGAAAGGCTTCGCAAGAAGCCTTTTTTTTTAATTTGTAGAAATTTAGAATTGAATTTAGAAGTCAACAAACATGAAAAATATAGTTGGAAAAATTGTGCGGTACTTTTTTAATGGTACTTTGTTCATTGTGCCATTGGTGGCTACCGTTTATTTTATCATTGTATCTTTCCAATGGTTGGATAGTCGGTTGAACTTACCCTATCCTGGAGTTGGGTTTGCTATTATTCTCAGCGTTATCACGCTGTTCGGCTATTTCACATCAAATTTTGCCTTCAAGGCTTTTTCAAATTGGTTTGATCGTGTCGTGAATAGAATCCCTTTGGTTAAAATTATTTACTCTTCTGTCAAAGATCTGTTGGCAGCATTTGTAGGCGAAAAGAGAAAATTCAATAAGCCGGTATTGGTGACTATCAATAAAGAGAACAATATCCATCGTGTGGGTTTTATCACACAATCCGATCTATCAGAATTAGGCTTGCCAGAAATGGTGGTTGTTTACTTTCCTCAGTCCTATGCCTTTGCAGGTGATCACTTTGTGGTACTAAAAGAAAACATCAAGCCCCTTGATGTTTCGGGGCCTGTTGCTATGAAGTTTATTATATCCGGGGGAGTTTCAGGATTTAAAGAACAATAATATTGCTTTGAAAAAAGTATTTCGAATCATCTTTTTCTTGTTTGTTGGTCTTTTCCTGATTGTCCGATTTTATTCGGCTGTTGAAGAAGATTACTCAGCCTCTCCCTCTGAGATAGTGGAGGATGATTATTACACCGCGGACACGCTGCAAAACGAAATCAAGCTACTGCACCATAGAAACTGGAAAGATTTTGATGACACACCACGTTCGTTACAATATTCATTCTCCTCGGTGTCAGCAAAGGCATCATCTGAATTTCGCAATTCTGTTGATGTACTATTTGATGGAAGCGAAAAAGTATTTTGGAAGGATTTATACTTTGATTTGTATGATCATGATCAACCCGAACTTGGTGTTATTCAGGATTCTATTCGCTCGCTGGCATTACGTGATAATATTGCTGATCCTGATTTAATATATTCAGTGGTATCCTTTGTTCAGGATATTCCTTACAATTATATTATATCAACGGACAGTTGTTTTACGCACAGCGATCATCCTTGTGTTCCACTGCAACGGTATGGAGTTTTATCACCGATTGAATTTTTATATTCCCTTTCAGGAGATTGCGATACCCGCACAGTTCTGCTTTTTACCTTGTTAAAAAAGTTGGGATTTGATCCAATTATTGTAAACAGTGCTCAATACCGACACTCTATGCTGGCAGTGGATGTTCCTACGGAGGGTGATTACTTTATACATAATGGACGAAAGTTTTATTTTTGGGAGACTACCGCCACCGGTTGGTTGCCTGGTATGCTTCCGCCCGATATGAACAATACTGACTACTGGACTATAATATTAGACTATGAATTCCAAACTGACCCTACTCGCGATTATTGAAATCCTCACGGCATTAAGCATGGGTGTTGCCATCTTGGCGGCTACCTATCTTTTGCTGAAGTACATTGGCAAAAAGAGGTATGATATCAATGAAAATAATCAAGCCTTCGGAATTTTTACGGCTAGCGTACTTTTTTCAGTAGGGTACATGGTGAGTAGCGTTATCCACCCATTGCTTTCACTCTTTAGAATTTTATCGACCAAAGATGACGACACCTTTCATCTCCTGATTTCATTCATCGGTTATGGTGCCGTCTATATTCTGTTAGCATTTATCGTTGCGCTGTTGGTGTGTTTCCTGGGAGCCCTCATTTATAATTACATCACGCCAATTGATGAGATACAAGAATTGAAAAACAATAATCTTGCTGTTGCACTAGTGGTAGGTAGCATCATCATTACCCTTAGTTTAATGACACACGATGGAGTGGAGTTGTTGATTGAATCGTTTATTCCGTACCCCGATCAGTATCCAAAGTAGTATTGCTTTAATTCACCATGAACGCCAGGATACAAAAAATTAAGTATAAGGGAACTGACATCATTAAGGTGGATTATTGTCATTGTAAGGAAGCTGAACTCATTGCCCTGACGATTGAACATAAAGAGTTAATCTTAAAGGAAAATAAAATCAGTTTTTTTCTGGCCAACTACGAACATACTTTTGGCACAGCCAACTATATGAAGGCCGCTAAGGATTTTACAGAGTCAACAAGGCATCTCGAAAGAAAGGAGCATTTCTTGGCATTACAGGCCCCAAAG
>JANOLM010000625.1:0-4586 GCA_031419815.1 Bacteroidia bacterium | reverse complement strand
CCAACATAAAATCGTCATGGGCTTTTACCGTTTGGCCAAGCTTGTCCATATATAACTCTCTTCTGTGATCCGTTAATGAATGTATAGCAACAATCACGTCAGGTCTTGCCTCAGCAATTTCATCCAAGTATAAGATTGTTCCTTCTTTTACAGATCTTGTGAGCGGGCCATCTGCCCACATCGTTTCTGATCCTTTAATAATATAGCGCCCAATTAAATCGGTAGAGGAGGTTTCCTCATGGCAACTTATTGTAATAATCTTCTTATTCAGGTTAAAGGCCATATATTCTACAAACCTTGACTTGCCCGTTCCGGTTGGCCCTTTGATTAATAAGGGGATTTTGTTTTGAAAAGCGTGGCTGAACACCTCTTCTTCTTTACCTGTTGATTTATAGTATGGAGGTATCGAAATGGTTTCTATTAACTTAGATTGCACAATCATCGGGTTTACTATTTACAAAGAATTAATTTGATCTGATGTTCATTGCCTAATCTCAGCGAAAGTCCACAGTTATTTGTGGGTATTTCTCCCATATAATAAAGTCATAACAAACTTAAAATTATTTCTATGGTCTCTTCACTGTTCACACCTAAGCCCTCTTGTTGGTGAATCAATTCGCCCTGATTATTAAAAACACTTATGATATTTGAATGGGAAAAATCCATCGGAGAAATCTGTTTGTATTTTACGGCAAGTACATTGGCAAATTCCTGTACACGTGATGGTGTACCTTGTAAAAAAATCCAATGTGTGGCCTGCATTTCATTTTTGATTGCAAAAGATTTAAGCCGAATAGGATTATCCACTTCAGGATCAATACTTACCAATATGAAATTTAGCCCGTCAAGTTTATCCTCAGGCATTTTACTTTCGATGTCTCGCATGTCGGCAACTAAGCGTGGGCAGGCGGCCTTGCAGCTCGTATAAATCATCACCACAACAAGAACTTTTCCTTTCAAATCGTGTAACTGCAGGGTGTCATTATTTTGAGTTTGCCAATTCCCGGTAAGGTTAAAAATTGATTCATCTGTGATAGGAAATTGACTTGTACTTTTGTACACTTTTCGATCGCCATTTTTACAGGCCCACAGTAGTGTTATAATCAAGACAGTTAGGATAGTTGATTGGTTTATTATTTTCATTCCAATTTTTTATAAAGAGTCCTTCACACATCTAAACCCTAAGTTTTGAATCGCATAGTTTGCTTTGATACTGCCTCTGAATGCGTATCTCATAAATGCGGCATAGTTCATCAGATCGTTAGCCTTTAAGGAGCCACTTCCACAGAACAGGTTATTGTCGGTGGTCATATCATTTCGCGACTCCCCGGTAAGCAAAACAGAATTAAAATCACTTGTCCACTCCCAAACCAGGCCATGTAAATCATATATTCTCCAGTAATTTTTAAACGTCTTGCCGATTGAATTAGAAAATGTTTTAGGTTTTTCATACCAGTCTAAAATGTCTTGATTATACGAAGCAATCATTCTTGCATCGGCAACCTCCTGATCGGCCATGGCTACATATTCCCATTCATCCACAGTGGGCAGGCGTTTGCCCTGACACTCACAAAATGCTTTTGCCGCAAACCATGAAACATGGGTAACGGGACCATTGGGATTAATCAACTGACCAAGTGTAGTATCGTTTTCCCACTTTAAGAGATAGTTATCGTCAGCGAAAATTTTCTTTACACCAGATTTTCTCCAGCGATCGTTCTTTTTAACAAATGCCAAGTAATGCATGTTGCTTACAGGGTACACATCCATATAGAAATCACGGATATTTGCCCTAACAGAATCTCTTCCGTATAAGGGTGTGTAGACACCTTTTGCAACAGGAACCATCGGTGCGGCTACTCCAAATGGTAAATCCGGTAAATCCACTGGAGTAGCCGCTGATGATTGGGTTGAATTATTCAACTCTTGCTTACCCGTATCCGAACCCGTAAAAGGGCAAGATGACATGACAAAATAAAGTCCAATAATTGATATAACTTTTTCCAAAGCAAGGAAGCCTTAGCTAATTGTTATTTTGTTTTATTCCGTATCACAGCAACCATTGCCGGAGTTACATCTTTCTTGCTGTTATCCCATGTATTGTATACGTAGGTGAGCACGTTGGCAATCTCACTATCAGTTAGTGTTTGGGCCGTCATGACGCTATTATATTTTTTACCATTTACGATCATTTCGCCCGTTTTACCCTTCAGTACAATTTCTATGGCTCTATTTACATCGTCATTTAAATAATCCGATTTAGCCAGTGGAGGAAATGCATTTGCTATTCCTTCGCCAGTGGGCTGATGACACGCAAAACAAGTTTTGGCATAGATGGATTTTCCGTCTGCAATTCGTTCGGCTAATGTGATAGGCTTAGGCGGGGCGGCAACATTATCCTCAACTGGCATAGATTGAATAGTACCACCTTCAGGATGATACACGTTATCGGATTGGTTTCCTGAATAGATGGTCTTATTTTCATCACCAGTAACTTTAAGCATACCTAATGAGCCTTTATTGAAGGTTCGGAAAATAGAGTGGTCTACCAGGATGAGCGTTCCGGGTACATCAACTTTAAAATCAACAATGGAAGAACCGCCTGCGGGTATTAAGGTAGTTTGAACATGGTGGTTGATGGAAGTCCCTCCTTCGATATGAACGTTATCGAAAATTTCACCAATCACATGGAAGGATGATACTAAATTTGGGCCGCCATTACCAACAAACAGACGAACACGCTCTCCAACTTTTGCTGTAATGGCGTTGTCTCCGGTCAATGCTCCAATCTTACCGTTAAAAACAACATAATCAGGCTGCTCTTTTACAGCCTTCGCCATATCGAATGGTTGCAATCCTTTTTCTCCATTGCTTCCCTTTGTATAGAAATCACCTTGCATGATGTAATATTCTTTATCCACGGGAGGAAGGCCGCCTTCCGGTTCAACTAAAATCAATCCGTACATGCCATTGGCAATATGCATACCCACGGGAGCCGTTGCACAATGATAAACGTATAATCCTTCATTAATCACTTTAAATGAAAACACTACTTCATGACCAGGCGCTGCAAATGAAGATGCGGCTCCGCCTCCCGGGCCGGTTACTGCATGCAAATCAATATTGTGAGGCAATTTATTGTCGGGGTGATTTTTAAAGTGGAATTCTACTTCATCACCAACACGAGTCCGAATAAAGCTTCCCGGGACTGTTCCTCCATAAGTCCAATACACATATCTAACACCATCAGTCATTTCGCTTTCTTTTTCAATTACCTCCATGGTAACAGTTAGTTTCATTGGGGCTCTGTTTCCTACCGGCTTAGGAACAAAGGGTGGTGCCGTTAATTCTGCCACTGCTGTTCCAGTAGTTTTCATGGTTGCAGGGTTTTCACTTTTCCCGGAATCGCTGGGTGAACTGCAGCTAATAAAAGCAATGGTTGTGAAGCTTATAACAAATACTGTTAACAACTTCGAGAAATTCTGAGAGGATTTATTTTTCATGGTTTTTTATTTAGGATACAGTTACTAAGGCCTCATCAGTTGGGCGGCCATACTTAATAAATTCCACTATATAGCAAACTATTCCAGCGGTAAACATGCTAGCACAGCACACTAATATGAAGAAATGCACTTCAATTTCCTTCTGCACATCTCCGAACTCCAAACCCACTTTCCGTTCGAGATAAACTTGGGCAACACCGGCAACACCAAAGGCAACTGTCATACCCAGCATGCCGATATTAGATAACCAAAAGGCCAATTGGCCCGTCACGGTATCATATAATTTTCTTCCTGTAAGATTAGGAATTGCGTAACTAATAATGGCTAACACAATCATGCCATAAGCACCCCAAAAAGCAAGATGTGCGTGCATGGCTGTAACCAATGTACCATGGGTGTACATATTTACTTGCGGGAGTGTATGAGCCAGACCTAGCAGTCCTGCACCTACAAAGGAAACAATGGCTGTTCCCAGTGTCCAACTTAAGGCAATTTTATTAGGATGTTTTTTCTCCCCTTTTCTATACATACTAATAGCGAATAAAGCCATTCCTAAAAATGCCAATGGCTCCAGAGCAGAAAATATTCCACCTACAATCAACCATGTTTTGCCCACTCCTATATAATAATAATGGTGGCCTGTGCCCAGTATGCCCGAAATAAAGGTGAGTCCAACGATGACATAAAGCCATTTTTCAATTACTTCCCTGTCAACTCCCGTAATTTTGATTAACAAAAAGGCAAGGATGCCGCCCATGATCAATTCCCAAACTCCTTCTACCCATAGGTGTACAACCCACCAGCGGAAAAAGGAATCCATTGTTTGGTTATCAAACCAGATCATCCCTGGCAAATAGAGCAAGGCTGCAAATACAAGCCCCATGGTTAGCACTAATGAAGTGGTTGTGCGTTTTTTTCCTTTAAAAAGGGTTGCTACAATAAGGCCGAGAAACGTCAGGACGTTTATGACTACCAAAAAATCCAAAGGCCTTGGTATTTCTAAAAATTTTCTCCCTTCCCAATAATTGAAGTGAAAGCCAACAATAGCGATAACACCTACTATGGCAAGGGAAACAAGTTGAA
>JANOLM010000624.1:0-2714 GCA_031419815.1 Bacteroidia bacterium | reverse complement strand
TGTTTTCTAATTAACTCCATGTCTGTCTAGTTGTCCTGTGGCCTTGCAGCCAACGTAAGGATATAAAAATGATTGGCCGTCTTTCTCAGTTCTTTGTGATCCCCAGCAATTTCATGGTGACGCCAGTTGTCGCTTTCGCGGAAAGGAAGCCAACATTTGTAGCGGATCCAGTTGAAGTGTTTAGGATAATAGAAGGAAACTTAGATGATCTTGTCAGAGAAGACGCCATCCGAACCAAAGAAATAATGGCAGCTAAACTCTATCCGATGATGGCACCACACTTTGAAATTGAGGGCGAAGTGGTGTGGGGTGCTACGGCTATGATGTTGAATGAATTTCGATTGGTGCTTAAGTCACTGGGATTTTAAAAATTATTAAGTGTAAATCAATGCTTAAAGAAAAAAGTTTTTTTTGATCAATGAAATCGTTACTAAATTTGGGGAACCAACATAATGTATAAAAGAGGAAGCGGGTTTAGGGGGCGAGCGATTGAATTGATACTTGTCGAACCGCGTAGTACGGTTAATTCCGGTGAGGCCGTCTACTCGATTGGGCGTTCGTGCCTTTTAATCGTCAACCCAATTTTTAATTTCAAGTCCGGCCATTCTGTCGAAATCCGAAACATTCCTTGTTACGAGAATAAAATTGTTTGAAATCGCTGTCGCTCCAATTAATAAATCAAAATCGTCTAAAGGCTTGCCTTTTTTACGAAGTCTTGCTTTTTCTTGGGCGTAAATGTCAAGTGAGTTGTAGATAGGAATTATTGAAAACTTTTTAGTAAAGTCGTCAATGGTTTTTCTGTTCTTTTCTTTGTTCTGGCTGTTCTCTGCTCCGAATTTCAGTTCTGCGATAGTTACTTCCGAAACCAAGCAATTTTCAAGTCCAGCTTTTTCAATCTTACCTTTGATATTGTATTTATCACCCAAAAAGTGAATACAAATGTTCGTGTCAAGCAGGTACTTTTTCAAAATTCTTCAATCTTTCGGTTAAAATTTCTACTGTTCTTTAACTCGCTTATTAAGTCGTCACTCGATTTGTCGAAGATGAACGCTCCACATAAATCATCTAATGACTTTTCAGGATTATTCTCAGTCTGCTTTTTTGAGCTTTTAAGTGAGTCCGAAAGTTTAGATATTAATTCAAGTTTATTGTCGGGACTTAGGTTCTCAAGAAGCCCTAAATAACTGTCTATTAGGTTGAATTTTAAATTTGCTGCTTTCATATTAATATCGTCAACATTGTTGTCGGAATTTTATCAAAAATAATACATCTTCATGCGGTGTCACTTCCTCCAGCCCTGATTGTTTCAAACCCCTGTCAATAGAAGCTTCCAGGGCATCATTTCCAACGGTCTGCTTGCTTATCCCAAAGTCCAGTAGGTTCTTAACAGCCCGTATCAGCGAAAGATCATAGACCTTTTCAAATCGCTTAATAACCTCTGCTTTTTCCGCTCCAATGTCCATATGTTTTGGATTTTCTTGCTTAAAAAAAATTGAACATAAGGCATAGGTTTAATCCACCAATGCTAAGTCCAAATGCCTACTTTATTTCTTTCTTTTAGCCGATTTCTTAACAACCTTTTTAGAGAATTTTTTGCTAGTGGCTTTTTTTACAAACTTTTTCTTGGCCGACTTCTTCACTACTTTCTTGGCTGCCTTTTTTACAATTTTTTTCTTCGCAGCTTTTTTTATAGCCTTTACAATCTTCTTCACAACTTTTTTAGTTGGAGCCTTAACAATCTTTTTAGCAGGCTTCGTCTTTTTAGCAGCCGGCTTGGCGGCAGCTTTGTTCGCTGCTATTTGTTTGGCCATCAAGTTCAAAGCAGATCCCGCCTTGAACCATCCGATCTGTCCGGCATTGTAAGTATGATTTACTTTAAGGGTATCCTTGCTTCCGTCCTGATGATTTAATTTCAAAGTCAATTGCTTTTCAGGGGCAAACGAAACCAAGTCAGCAAAATCAATAGTATCATTTTCTTGGAATTTATTGTAGTCCGCCTCATTGGCAAACGTAATGGCCAGCATTCCCTGCTTCTTTAAATTGGTTTCATGTATGCGGGCAAAAGATTTCACCAAGATTACTTTGATGCCTAAGTGACGGGGCTGCATAGCTGCGTGCTCACGCGATGATCCTTCTCCGTAGTTATGATCACCAACAACAATCGAAGCGATGCCCGCTGCCTTATACGCTCTTTGTGTGGCCGGCACTGGGCCATATTCACCTGTTATCTGATTTTTTACGCTATCAGTCTTTTCATTGAAGAAGTTTGTAGCACCTGTAAGGGTGTTGTCGGAAATATTATCCAAGTGACCACGGAAGCGAAGCCACGGCCCAGCCATGGAGATGTGATCTGTGGTACATTTTCCTTTTGCTTTGATCAATAGTTTTAAGCCACTCCAGTTTTTGCCATCCCATGCTGCAAACGGAGTTAATGCCTGAAGGCGTTTTGATTTAGGATCAATCTTTACCTGCACGTTGCTTCCATCGTTCGCAGGGGCAAGATATCCTGGATCTTTTACATCAAAGCCTTTGGGTGGAAGCTCGACTCCTTTTGGTTCGTCCAGTTTTACAGACTGACCATCTTCGTTAATCAGGTAGTCTTTTAGTGGGTTGAACGTAAGGTCACCGGCAATGGCAAACGCAGTTGTGATTTCCGGTGATGCAACAAATGCATGGGTATTCGGGTTGCCATCATTGCGTTTCGCGAAATTTCT
>JANOLM010000623.1:0-6886 GCA_031419815.1 Bacteroidia bacterium | reverse complement strand
GAAAACTTGGGAGCCGGAAAAAATCAACGCCAGGCAGAGGAACAATACTCTAGTTTTCATTTCTATTGGGGTTTAATCTGAGTTAAAAGTAAGAAAATTATATTTAATTCATTGATTCGATACGGGTGCATTTCAAAATGTCGCGCTTTGAAAAAATATTTGACCCCTACAGGGTCATCTGGTAGTTATAACTTTTATTCTACAAACATTTAATCCCTATCGGGATTACCTGTAGAATGGACTCCAGAGGAGTCCCATGTTTGTAGAAAATGTGAATTAGAAATAAGAACGACCCCAGCGGGGTCGAATATAGGTCGCGACATTTTGAAATGCACCCGATAAAAGACCCACCGCGTGGAGAGGTCTATTTCTATTAAAAGTGTTTTTGGCAACCCGTGGATAAGGTGGATTCGATTGATAAAACGGTTGGCAACATTCCACCAACAACAACCTTTCTGGAAATACCCACTAAATTTAAACTTACCAAATTGCCAAATTTTTAAATTCCGCTATCTTGCAGCCAATGGAAAGTTTTGTTGTATCAGCGCGGAAGTACAGGCCTTTGGGCTTTGAGGAAGTGGTGGGTCAGGAGCACATCACCACAACGCTGAAAAACGCAATTGATCATAACAAACTGGCTCAAGCTCTTCTATTCTGCGGTCCACGGGGTGTAGGCAAAACCACCTGTGCGCGGATTGTAGCCAGAATGATCAACGGCTTTGAAGAAAAAGCAGAAGTCAACTCACTGAATATTTTTGAATTAGATGCGGCTTCAAACAACTCGGTAGAAGATATTCGCAATCTCATCGACCAGGTGCGGTACCCACCGCAGTTCGGAAAATACAAAGTCTATATTATAGATGAGGTTCACATGCTCTCCAACTCGGCCTTCAATGCTTTTTTGAAGACGTTGGAAGAACCGCCTTCCTATGCTATTTTTATTTTGGCCACAACAGAGAAGCATAAGGTAATTCCAACTATACTTTCCCGTTGTCAAATTTTTGATTTCAATAGAATTCAGGTTTCTGATATTGCGCGGCAATTAAAAAAAGTAGCTGATCGTGAAAAAATAAAGGTGGAAGAGGAAGCCTTGCATTTAATCGCCCAAAAAGCTGATGGCGCTTTGCGCGATGGTCTTTCCATTTTTGATTTGATGGTTACGTTTTCTTCGGGGAAGGAAGTGACCTTCAAAGACGTTATCAACAATCTGCACATTCTGGACTACGATTATTATTTCAAAGTCATCGATGGACTGCTGGCTGAAAATGCAACTCAACCTCTTTTATTGTTAGATGAGATCCTGCGCAAAGGATTTGACGGTCATAATTTTATTGTAGGCTTAGGTGACCATCTGCGCAATCTCCTGGTTTCACAAGATGCCCGCACTGTTAACCTGATGGAAGTGCCAGAGACCACCAAGAAAAAATATCTGGAACAATCAAACGCTTCATCACCTGCTCTCTTGCTCTCCTGGCTCAATATTGCAAGTCAGTGTGACATTCACTACAAGAGCAGTAAAAACCAAAGGTTGCTTGTTGAGTTGGCTTTAATGAAGATGGCCAATGTCAACTCCATTTTCAAAAACAATGGAACTGCTTCGGTAACCGAGGCGGTAAAAAAAAAATTGAATTAGAGTCTGATCCCACCCAGCGGGCTGTTGCCGAGGTTAGTCCTGAAGTTAAAAAAGCAGTTGATACGCCACTGCAAGAAAAAATTGCTCCTGAATATTCTAAATCAGAAATTTCACAACCTGTTCGAAAAGAAAGTGCCCGGCCAAAAACGACTTTGAACCTTGGCCATATTTTAAAACCTGCGTCAAAACAAGAAGAAACTAAGCTGGAAGAAAAAAATGGCTCTGCAGGCTCCACACGTGATCAACCTGTCAGCGAAAAGCAAGTAAAAGAGGCATGGATAGAATATGCTGAAGAGCGGAAAAATCAGGTAGCTGAATATCATTTGCTCAATCGCGAATTCGAGTTCAGCAACAATCGCATTACTATCCCACTAACCAATCCCATTGAAGAGCCGTTGTTACTCTCCATTAAAGGAAACCTAATTGATTTTTTGCGCGGAAAATTAAATAATAACTCTATTCAGGTAAGTGGCCGGCTTCAGGAATTTCAACAGAAAAAAGTAGCCTATACCAACAAGGATAAGTTTGAGCATTTGGTAGAAAAAAATCCGATCCTAAATGAACTTAGAGATCGATTTGGTTTAGATCCTGATTTTTAGGGATTTCTAAAAGGGCAATTGTCGTGTCATACGAAACGTTCCTACGGAACGTGATTTTTTTATTTCTGTTTTTTCTACCCATCAGTCGCTCCGAAGGAGCGTTTCGTGGGTAGAAACCAAATAATGATTGGAAGGCGTTCCGTAGGAACGCATGGTGCTAATGCCCAATTTGGGATGCACCCCTTCAAAGTCTTTTCTCTTCAAGTTCCTTTTCTCTCTTTTTCCAAGATACATCCAGAACCAATGTACCGATGGGTATAAGTGAAGCAGCCAATGCCACACCAACAGAAAACCAATTCCATCGCATGACTTTGATAGAAAGAAATACAATAACAATATACGAGATGAACAAAATCCCATGCGCCCACCCTACAATTTTAACGGCTATTGGCAAATTAAAATAATACTTCAAGGGCATAGCAATTAATAGCAAAACCAGAAATGAAATACCTTCGGCTATGCCAATTGTGCGGAGCTGTGTTACTCTTTGTTTATTCATATTTTAGAATTGGATGGCACTCAGTATTTTTTCCTATTTATAGTTAATTGCAACTATATCTCCAATAGAGCTACAATTTCTATGAACTTCCCTTTTTTGCTGGTCATTACCTTTAAAGGTCATGAAAAATACCTCAAAAAGTATAATTAAATGCTCACTTAATTTTCTACGATAAGAAATCAAAAATATGGTATTTTTGAATAAAATTGGTTGAATTTAATTGCACAACGACATACTCTACGTCACTTTTACTTATGAATAGCCATACTACTGAAGCGAAAAATACCAGTAAAAGTAGTTTCAAGTCTTTGCTTGTTAGGGAAGATTTTTCATTACAAATGGCAGAAAATAGAAGTACAGAACCAATTGTTTACGAGAGCAAGGTCAATCGAAATATTATCCATTTTTATTTCTGTCTTCAAGGGTCTGCGATCTTTAGCTTTGGTCCACATTACAGCCGGCAAATAGAAAAGCAGCGCAATTACTTTTTTTATAATCCTGAAAATGATTTGCCCTTTCAATTGCGCCTTGTACCCGAAACGCGAATTGTAGCTCTCTCCATTACACTTGAAAGTCTTCACAAGCTTTTCACCCACGATGCCCTTCCGTTTCTAAAACCCGAAAACGTAAAGACGAAATTTTACGATGAGCGTGAAATTCCATCCCATTTGTATGTGATCCTTAATCAGATATTCACAGTAAGCCTGAGTGAGAGTGCAGAAAAACTTTACTATCACGGAAAAGTTCTTGAGCTTCTGGCACTTTATTTTTCCGAAAAGAAACCCGATACAGAAAGCTGTCCGTTCTTAAATGACCAGGAGACCGTGCGCAAGATCAAACATGCGAAAGAATATTTGCTCAAACACATGGAAACACCACCTGGCCTAAAAGAACTCGCAAAGCAGGCAGGGCTTAACGAATATCAACTAAAAGTTGGCTTCAAAGAAATTTATGGAAACACTGTCTTCGGCTACTTACTGGATCACAAACTGGATCATGCCCGTGTGCTTTTGGATACTGCAAAATACCAGGTTAATGAAGTAGCGTATCAGATTGGCTACACCAACCCCAGTCATTTCATTGCATCATTCAAAAAGAAATTTGGTGTGACACCAAAGAAATATTTAATGGGAAGGGAAACGGTGAGTGGTAATCGGTGAAAAAATGGTAATCGGTAAAATAAGGTAATTGGTAATCAGTAAAAGATAGTCGATACCGATCACTGATTACTCTTTGGAGGATCATCAAACAAATCTTCTTTCGCTTTTCTAAATCCAAACGGGCAATGCCGGCAGCCACTCTCGCAGCAGGTGCCACGCAGCAGATGGTAACGTTCGGTAAATACAAATAACCCATTTTCAATATAAAAATGAATGCCTTCTTTCATATCAGAAGATGTGGGAAAGACTTCATTCCGGAGTGAGGCAATTGTACGGTCAATTTGTTTAAGGCAATTTACGCACAAGCAACCCCACGATGTTTTTTCTAAAAACTCAATTGTAGTTGTACTTACAGCAGCTGCCTTGCACTGGCAACGAGAAATATCACCCACTTTGCATTCAAACGACTTGTTGCACCTTTTGCAAACCAGTATTTCATGCTTGAAAGAATTTCCTGATATGTTGCTAGATTGCGTTTTCAAACGATTTGCATTTCAATAGACCAGTAATTTTTATTGTGCGATTTCATTCCAAACTTAACATCAACTCTATTTTTAAAAATAGGAGCATTTACCACCAACGTGTGGTATTCGCCATTCTCGCCACAGGCATCAATACCAATCTTCTCTAGTTGCTCAATTAAGGGTGTCGTGATTTTTTTGCCTAGGAAAAACTCACCCATCTTGTCGTTGCATGAAACAATATACGTTTCAATACCCGATTCAATCATGCTCAACACTAACTCCTTTCTATTCTGTTTCCACAAAGGTAAAATTGCCATCAAGCCGGTAGCGTCACAAACTTTTTCCTCCCAATCTCGGTGCTCTTGCAAATCAATATCACCAAATATAGCCGTATCAATTTGATACAACTCTTTCAATTCCCGTAGTGTTGCTATGAATATCTGCTCATAGGCATCCCAACTAGCGGGTTTTGTAAAAATAGGAAGCTCCAACATGTCCGCTTGCCCTTCCAGAATTTCTTTCGGAATACTGTGGCTCCTGCTTACTTTGCCATTTTCATTCATCATGTTAAGCAGTACCATCGGAGTGAAGCCATTTCCCATTGCCTTCATCATTGCAAAGCAACTATCTTTTCCTCCACTCCAACTGGCTACAAACTTTTTCACAGCTTCCTATTTAGAATAATCAGCATGCACTACACAAGAAAAAACATTTGCCGTTATTTTTCCTCCTTATTTAAATGCACATCCATTCGGTGCGATACCCACATTATAAGATGTTAGCAAAGTGCCTGCTGCATCGTAAACATCAATGCTACCAGCAGCGCTAAAGCTTGGTGCACTACAGCCAATAATATTTCCATTAAAAGGATCTACTGCAAGGCCATAATAACTCATAGTCTTGAAGGCAGTCGCAGGCAATGAAGTCGCAGTTGTGGACATGGCGTAGACGGCACCTTCATATGTATAATAAATTTTTGTACCATCAGGCGAGACACCCAGGTTTGTGGGACTACTAAACGTTACTTTACTTACAGAAAGGCGCAGTGCTTCGGTATTGTTTGAGGTTATTTTACTGATTGATCCCTTTGTACTATTTGCCTCATTGATGGTAAAGTCTGTATTGTATGCAATCGCTCCACTGGAAGCCACCCAGATGTTACCTGCCTTATCACTTTGCAAACTGTTAGGGTTATCTCCGGTTGTAATGGAAGCGGTAATTGCATCCGTGGTGCTGTCTATTACTTTTATGGTGTTGTCCTTATCAAATCCTCCAGCATTTGTTACGTAAACAAGGTTACCAACTTTCAACATTCTGTTAGCGCCTTTTCCAGTGGCAATTGTTTTCGTGACTTTGTAGGTGGTTAGGTCAATCACCTTTACTGTTCCGGTTATGCCATTGGCTCCCCAGTCGGATACATACGCCTTTGTGGACGAAATTCCTAAAAAATAACGCGGGCTAGGAACACCATCGATAATGGTGGCAACTGATGAAAAATCGTTTGCATGAATGACTTCCACTTTACTGGAATTCTGAACTACAATATAACCTTTGCCCTCAAACACAGTCATTGATTGAGACTGGTCGCCAAGCGGTCGTCCGTTTTTAACAGCAAAAACATTATTGGTCATCGTATTTGTTTTGCGGTCGTAAAATGAAACGGAGCTGTTACTATTGCCATAACTACCTTCGTTCACCACGAAGAAACCATCTGCTCCTGCTTTAATAACCGGATCGGGATCTTTTTGGCACGATTGAAATAAAACCATAGCGGAAACGGCTGCCAGTACTACAAACTTTTTGATAAAATTGATTTTCATAATTGATTGGGTTTGTTGAAAAGAATAGTAATTCCGAGTTTATAATTTCTACCAGGCATCGGATATCCTGGTCTTGATTGATATGCTGCATTAAAAATATTATTGACTTCACTAATCAGTGTCGCCTTAGTTTTTTTCAGCGTAACCGATTTATTCATCCATAGGCTTGTGATAAAATAACCCTTCATTGCATTGAACTCATTGTTATCACCATCGGTGTACTGCTTGCCCGTGTAAGAAGAGACCACGTTAAGACTATAACCCTTCCATAGCACACGACCGGTTATACTGCCCTCGTGCATAGGTGTGAACATTAATTGCTTGTTTAACTCATTCGAGTTACTGTCTTGGTAAATTTCGAGGTTGGTTGATCGCGTGAATGTGTATTGAAATGATAATTCAACTGCCATCTTACCACTATTTGCGCGAGCCGATGCCTGCGTTTCGATACCGCGCGACCAAACTCTTTTTACATTTTGAGGTGACCATATCGCTGCTGTCACTGGCGTCCACAGAATCCAATCCTTCACGCTGTTGCTAAATGCTGCTGTTTTAAATGATAAAGAAGATTTTGAAACTGTGGTTGGGGAGGTGTAATTAAACCCTAACTCATTGCTAACCGATAATTCCGGTTTTAGATCTGCATTACCCAAACCACCGGCACCTTTCCAATAGAGATCATTGAACGTTGGTATGCGATAATTTCTTGAT
>JANOLM010000622.1:0-11212 GCA_031419815.1 Bacteroidia bacterium | reverse complement strand
ATGCAACCCGCGCTGCGGTGCAAGAAGGTATCATCCCCGGTGGTGGTGTGGCATACATCCGTGCTATAGAAGCTTTGAAGACTGTTGTCACTGAAAATGAAGATCAGGCAACGGGCGTCAATATCATTAGATTAGCGCTTGAGGCTCCTCTTAGAGTTATTGCTGAGAACGCAGGCCAGGAAGGATCTGTGATTGTCAACAAAGTCCGCGATGGAAAGAAGGACTTTGGTTATAATGCATACGACAATAAGTTTGAAAACTTCTTCGATGCAGGTATTATCGATCCTACTAAAGTAGCACGTCTTGCTCTTGAGAATGCCGCTTCAATTGCTGGCTTACTATTAACTACTGAAGCTGTTGTTTCTGAGATTGCAGAAGAGAGAGAAGCACCTTCTATGCCCCAAGGCGGTGGCATGGGCGGAATGATGTAATCTTTCTCAAATTAATAATGAAAGCCCTGCCAATTTGGTGGGGCTTTTTTATGCTTAGAAAGAGATTCTGTATTCTTGATTCTGGTAAGCCTCACAAGAATCCTGTATTCAGAAACCAGCATCAAGAATCCAGTTTTATTCGAGTTTTTTTATACTTTAGCATTATGAATTCTTTACATACTTATGGTCATTCACAACTCATTTGCTGACTTTGTTCTTTTCCTTTACGTGCATATGGCCCACGCAGATGGTGATTTCCACGAAACGGAACTAAATCTGGTCCGTGAGAAAATGACTAAGCTTTACGACTCACAAGAAATAAATCTGGATTTGAAATTGAAAGAAGCAATAGACCAATACATTAGATTTGAGAAAAGTGATTTGAATAAGTTGTTTCACGATACATTTGATCATTTTAAAACCGTAAAATTTGCGCAGAAATACAAAGTATATACCGACCTGTATGATATCATAAAGGCAGATGGAAAAATTGTAGATGCGGAAACCAAAGCTTTAAAAGAATTGAAAGAAATTATTGACATCAATTCGGAAGTAAGTCATTAAGAACACGAGCCACTAACCATTATGTTTATCCACAAATCCTTCGCTGACTTCGTTTTGTTTTTGTATGTCCACATGGCTCATGCCGATGGAGAGTTTCATTCTTTGGAGAAAGGTGTCGTATTGAACAAAATGGCGAAAATATTCCCGAAAGAAAGCGACTATGAAAAGAAATTTGATGAGGCAGTAAGCCAGTACAGAAGTATTGATCAAAGCCAGGTGACTTCTATCATCCGCGACTCATTCAGGCATTTTGATCAGGTGAAGTTCCAGCAGAAATATAAAGTTTATACAGATATGTATGACATCATTAATGCGGATGGGAAAGTAGACGAATCGGAAACACGGGCCTTGGATGAACTAAAACAGATTATTGATCTTGGAGCGGAAAAGGGGTAAATAAAATCAGGCAACCAGCTTCAACCCCAAATTGGTAAGTAAGAATGAGACCGTAGACTAACCTGAATTTACTTCCTAAATCAATGTATTAATTCCCAAATCCAAATTGTCAATCATTTCGGTTCTGCCCCGCTGAGTTTTTACGAAGTTCTCTTATTACCGATCCGATATAGCATGGTTGCCATTGCTGCAAAGAACAGAACTCCCAGAATAGCATATCCATTCGCTCCTAAGAGATTTGTTAACCCGTGCTCAGCGCTAATATCTTTTAGCCTGGTGAATACATTATAATTAACTGAGAGTAGTGCGACAACAACCCCAGCCAATGCTCCACCCGCAATCAATCCTGTTGCAAAAAGACTTCCTCGACCCAGATCCTCATCTTGTTTTGCTTCTCCTCTTTTCTCAGTCTTCCAATCGATCAATCCTTTTACAGCACCTCCAATAAAAATTGGTAACGTGGTGGACAGCGGAAGGTATAATCCAATTGCAAATGCCAATGCTTTTATACCGCATAGCTCAATCATGATGGCAATAAAAACACCAACGATTACGTATTGCCAATCCAAATTGAATGATAAAATGCCCTTTGCCAACGTTGCCATCAACGTAGCCTGAGGAGCAGGGTAACGCTCACTTCCAATAGCGTGGGTTATGCCCTGCGCAGCCATATCTACCGTTGGCGTATCCAACACTTTTACTACAATACCAATGGCAACAGATGAAACAATGGCACCAATAAATAATGCCAATTGCTGATACCTTGGAGTTGCACCAATGATGTAGCCTGTTTTTAAATCCTGAGATGTTGCCCCCGCATTAGCCGCAGCAATACAGATCATTCCGCCTACCACCAAGGCCAAGGGCTCATACAATTTTCCACTCCATCCCACAGCAGTGAAAATAAGGCACGTGCCCATTAATGTGGCGATGGTCATACCTGAAATAGGGCTGTTGCTTGATCCTACCAGGCCAACAATTCTGCTCGCAACAGTCACAAAAAAGAATCCGAATATAATAATGAGAATACCGATCAATGCCTTTTGAAGAATACCGTCTCCTGGAATTCCTGGAAGGACAGCCATCAAGACAACGAGTGCAATACTTCCAAAAATTACAACCTTAAAGGAGAGGTCGCGCTCGGTGCGTAAAATACCAGTTTCATTTTTTTCTTTCAGAGAAGCGAGGCTATCGCGGAAAGAACCGATAATGGTTGGAATAGTTTTAATTAGCGTAATGAATCCCCCTGCGGCCACTGCACCTGCGCCAATTTGGCGGATGTAAGCAAAGTATAAAGCGCTTGATGGATTGGCGAAAGTTTTAGCAATGGGATCCCAACCTCCCTTGCCTCCAGCTGTGTTTATGTCAGCCAGGTATCCTAAAGTTACCAACTGCTGAGCCACATTCTCAAAAGGAACTAACGTAGATAATAATGGAATGATTGCCCACCAGGCTAACACAGAACCGGCCACTAACACTCCGCTAATCTTCGGCCCTATAATATATCCAACGCCTAAATACTCTGGAGTAATCTCTCCGTTGGTAGTTGCCGAAGGCCAAAATTTATTATACTGACTAGTGACATAGGCCGGTGTTTCAGCTATAACATGAAATACTTTTTGAAGAATAGCATAGCCCATGGCAATACCCATTCCCATAAAAGCTGTAGCGGCAAATACTCCGCCCTTCTCGCCTGCTTGCAATACCGAAGCACAGGCCGTTCCTTCCGGATAAGGCAATGTTCCATGCTCTTTTACAATCAATGATCTTCTAAGTGGGATCATCATAAGTGTTCCTAACATTCCGCCAAAAGCAGCGAGGATCAGAATAGTCAGATAATCGAAATAGCTTTCACCTACACTAATTCCATTTTCACCTGGCGACAAAAAAAGGAAACCAGGAAGCGTGAACACAACACCCGCTGCGATGGATTCGCCTGCCGATCCGGTTGTTTGTATGATGTTATTTTCGAGTATAGTTGTTTTTAGAAATTTCCTACCCAGTGTAATCGCGATCACAGCAATTGGTATGGATGCCGAAACGGTAAGCCCTGCTTTTAGTGCGAGGTAAACAGTTGAGCATCCGAAGAGGATACCGAAGAGCGAACCAAACACAACAGACTTCACCGTGAACTCTGCAATGTTTTGAGTTGGAGAGATGTAGGGCTTAAACTTTTCTTGCGCTTCCATAGGTATATCTTAGATTTAAGAATTAAGATTTAAGAATCAAGGTTTAGCGAATATCGCCCATTAGTTTCTTTAATGGCTTATTAAATAACAAGACAACAATTCCTGAAACGAACATTGCAATAACTACCCCCCGGAACAGATCAACCAACAGTTGCGGATTGGCTGTAATTGCCGCATCATCAAATTCACCTGAAAATAATCCTGCAATCAAGTTACCTAGTGCGAGCGACATAAACCAAATACCCATCATCTGACCAATTAATCTTTTAGGAGAGAGTTTTGAAACGGCACTTAATCCAATTGGATAGAGACAAATCTCACCAAACGTATGAAAGATATAAGTAAAAATGAGCCAGGTGGGAAGGGCTTTACTACCTGCAACAATAATCATTGAACCTCCCATCATCACTGCATAGCCTAAGCCCATAAATATAAGGCCGAACGAAAGTTTGACAGGTGTAGAGGGATTAAGATTTCGTTTTGAGAGCCACACCCAAAGCCACGCAAATATGGGTACAAAAATAATTACAGCTCCAGCGGGTACGGTCTGGAACCACCCTGAAGGAAATTCAAAACTTCCGATGAAGCGATCCGTATAACGATCTGCAAATAATGTCAATGATGAACCTTGTTGCTCATAGCCTGCATAAAACATCGCAGACGCTAAAAAAAATATTCCTATTACTTTTATTTTGTTCTTTTCCTCTTTATCTAGGTTTTCAAACAGCAAGATGTATCCAAAATAAAGTATTACACTTCCACTGATAACATAAGTTGAAATCCTGGCAATTGTGATTGGGTTGATGATGATTGTGCGTGTTAATAAAAGCGACATGAATAGCGTAAGTGACACTCCAAAAATTATCAAACCAATCGTGATGTTCCTTTCTCTCCTCCCTTGCAGAAAAGGATCAGAAAGTTTGGTTGGTTGAAGGCCAGCTGTACCTAGATTTTTTTCAGTGAGTTTATATTGAATAACTCCCATCAGCATTCCAATACCGGCAGCAGCAAAACCGTAATGCCAATTAATGTTCTCTCCTAAATAACTTGTGATGATGGGGGCAACGGTGGCCCCGATATTAATACCCATGTAAAAAATAGAGAAGCCCGAATCGCGCCTGGCCTGATCAGTTGAAGAATATAATTCGCCTACCAGACTGCTGATATTTGGCTTGAGCAGACCTGTGCCCATCACAATAAATAGCAAACCCACAAAAAACGTTTCATTAAATGGAAAGGCTAGGCAAAAATGACCGATGGTAATTAAACAGCCTCCATAAAAAACAGATTTTCGTAAGCCAAAAAATTTATCGGCAAGCCAACCCCCGGGAAGCGCAAGTAAATAAACGAACATGGTATACAATCCATACACCGCGCCACCGGTTTTCTCATCTAATCCCATTCCTCCATTTTCAACCGATGCCACCATAAACAACAACAGCAAGGCACGCATTCCGTAATAACTAAAACGCTCCCACATCTCGGTAAAAAATAAAGTTGCAAGTCCGCGTGGATGACCGAAGAAAGATTTATCAGAACTCATTAAGCAGGAATGGGTTTTCGAAAAGTAGGTTTATTAATTTAGATTATCAACGGCTCGCAATCAATTATCCATAAAGAAAAATTTGGCCAAGAATCCAGATGTTATAACTTTGTGTTATAACAAGTTAAGGATATGGCAACAACTACTGCTAAAGTCAGGCGGATAGGAAATTCGCGTGGCATTCTATTCACAAAATCAATACTGGACGAAAGCGGTGTTAAAGATACTGTGAAAATTACGGTCAAGAATAAAGTGATCATGATCACTGCTGAGAATAAAGTGACTAAGAAGAAATGGTCTGATTTCAAAAAATCTAAACAAAAGGTAGCACTCGTGGCCAACAAGTTTGATGAAACCGAGTGGACATGGTAAAGGAATTTAACGTCCACTTGGTGAACCTCGACCCCACAATAGGTTCTGAGAAGAAAAAAAAGAGACACTGTCTTATTCTTTCGCCCGTCAACATGAACGCTATGTTAGGAACTGTGATTATAGCACCTATGACAACTACTTTAAGGGGATATCCTTCCCGGGTGGAACTGCGTTTTGGTAACAAATTTTGCGAAGTATGTCTTGATCAAATAAGGGCCGTTGATGAAAGTAGACTTGAAAAAGAAAGTTTAGGACGGATCAAGCAAGATGAAATTAATACAATTAAAAACGTACTTGCAGAAATTTTTGACCTTTAACTTATCCGTCCTAAAAACTATTTTTTGCTAGTCCATCTCATGCTCAACACTCCATTTCTCAGGAGATCGCCAAAGGCTGGAAAGAAGAAGTTCGCGCATGAAAATGAATTCCTTTGGAAGCCTGTCATACATGCGCTCAAATAATTCGGCATGTTCAGAGAGTTCTTTCTTCCAGGCTTCACGATCGATCTGCATTATCTCATCAAACTGTTGCTTGGTAAATGTAAGACCCGTCCAGTCGATATCATCATAGTGTGGCATCCAACCTATCGGACTTTCTACCGCATTTGATTTGCCCTGTATTTTTTCAACCACCCATTTCAAGATGCGCATGTTCTCTCCAAAACCAGGCCAGAGGAAATTTCCATTTGCGTCTTTGCGAAACCAGTTTACCCCAAAAATCCGTGGAGGATTTGGAATGTCACGACCAAACTGTAACCAATGATTAAAATAATCGCCCATGTGATAGCCACAGAAAGGAAGCATAGCAAACGGATCTCTTCTTACTTTCCCAACTTCACCAAATGCTGCAGCCGTAGTTTCTGAGCCCATGGTAGCTGCCAAATAAACACCGTAATTCCAGTTGTGCGCCTGGTAAATCAAGGGAATGGTTGTACTTCTTCTTCCTCCAAAAATAAATGCCCCAATGGGAACACCGTTTGGATTTTCCCAATCCGAATCGATACAAGGCGATTGTGATGCTGGCACCGTAAAACGTGAATTAGGATGTGCCGCAGGTTTGCCTGATGTGGAATCCCATTTTTGTCCGCGCCAGTCTGTTAAAATCTTTGGAGGCTCCTTAGTCATTCCTTCCCACCACACATCACCGTCATCTGTTACAGCCACATTGGTGAAGATCGTATTTCTTGAAATCGTCTTCATGGCGTTGGGATTGCTCTTCATATTAGTTCCCGGGGCAACACCAAAGTATCCGGCTTCGGGGTTGATGGCATATAACTTTCCATCTTTGCCCGGTTTAATCCAGGCGATGTCATCACCTACGGTTGTCACTTTCCAACCTTCCAATTCTTTTGGAGGAATGAGCATGGCAAAATTGGTTTTGCCACACGCACTTGGAAATGCCGCAGCAACATAGGTCTTTTCTTTTTTAGGGCTCTCTACACCCAGTATCAGCATGTGTTCTGCAAGCCAGCCTTCTTCCTGCGCCATAGAGGATGCTATTCGCAACGCAAAACATTTTTTTCCAAGAAGTGCATTGCCACCATAGCCGGAACCATAGGCTACTATCGCCCTCTCCTCCGGGTAATGAACAATATATTTAGTAGTTGGATTGCATGGCCATTTACTATCCTCCTGCCCAACTTGCAAAGGTGCACCTGAGGTATGAAGGCATTTCACAAAATCACCATCAGCTCCAAGAACATCGATAACTCTCTTTCCCACGCGAGTCATGATGTGCATATTTACCACAACGTATTCCGAATCTGTTATTTCTATGCCGATGTGCGAAATAGGAGAACCAATTGGACCCATGCAATATGGAATGACATACATGGTTCGGCCTTTCATGCAACCATCCAGAAGTTTGTTGAGTGTTTGTTTCATCTCACGTGGATCAACCCAATTGTTGGTAGGCCCAGCGTCCTCTTTTCTGCGACTGCAAATAAAGGTGCGGTCTTCCACGCGGGCTACATCACTGGGATCGGAAAAGCAGGCGAAACTGTTAGGCCTTTTTTCTTCATTTAGTCGAATGAATGTTCCTTTCTCAACCAGGAGATTACACATTTCACCATACTCGGCTTTGGACCCGTCACACCAGCGAAGTTGATCCGGTTTACACAGATCGGCAGTTTGTTTGACCCAAGCCTTTAAATCGTTGTGCCTCAGACTATAGGTACTGTTTGCATTCAGAGTTTCTGTCATATGAAAATTGAATTATTTCGGATTTGTGACCACAAAAATAACTCATAAACAGTGAAAAAGAAAGGATTCAAACGATTGCAATGTAATTCTTGCGGTTGAGTGCAAATCGTCATATCAATGACGGAATCCTTCCAACATGAATATTTTAAGTATTGGAAATAGTGGTGGCCCAGGGATAATTCCTAAACTTGACTGCCCAATTTTATATCAAATTCCTAATCCAATGGTAAGCAGCCTTCTGATTGGAAAAAACACCGAGGTGCACATTGAGGTTTATAAATTTTTCTTCGGCATCCATTTTAAATTTCTCCATGGGGAAATCGGCAAAGATGCTTGCCCCTAAGATGACGGCATGAATAGTCACACCTGTTTCACGGAACAGCAAATCTTCCCACACATTTCCAAGCCATTCTTCCACTGCCGGGCTTAATTCACCAAGCATTTTTGTGTCGGCAAGCCACGCCAGATTCTTGTGGGATTTACGCAGGTCGCGATACAATCTGGCGATCTCAATAAGACCATTTTGAAATTGCTCATCAGTGGGCTCCTTTATCCACTGATGTCGTAAAACAGGAACAGAATCATCCAGTTCACAGGTCACTAATTCATTCTGATAAATGTTGATGATCATACATCTTCCTTCCAAAGGTATCCACGAATATAAGCAAGTTGGCGGTAATTAATTTGCTAAAGGCTTCATGCAAATCTCAGGTGACCGCAGTCTATAGTTTCTTGATTGCAGGCTTCTAAAACTCCACCCGATATACAAGCACAGGCACAATACCAAGTTGGTATTTCGTTTTTACATCTTGAAGAAAGGTATCATAATAATGATACGCCACATTTTGCGTGTTCAATACATTTTGAATATCGAGTGAGAAGGTGCGCGTGTAGCCCGGCTTGTTCTTTCGCCAACTTAAGCGCAGGTCTGTGCGGAAATAATCAGGGAGCTGGAGTGAGTAACCATTTTGATAATTGTATTGAGTGCTTCCAACAGCCGAGGAGAGCGGAGCATCAATAGGCGCTTCGCGTAAGCCCCCCAAATAAAGGATTCTCGTATTCATACTAAATGTGTTACGTTTCTTCTGCCACTCTTTGCCAGCCAAAAAGCTGCTGGTAAACCTTCCATTAAATCGAGTGTAATAACCAGTTGCATTGTATTCTGACCTATATAAGGAGCCACTCATCATAAAATAAACCTGACTGTAATATCTTTTCTCCACAAGAGCTTCCACGCCATAATTCAAACCTCTGCCAGTATTTTGAAGGCCAGGTCTTGAAAAATCTTCGAACTGATTTAGTGCTGAATAGCTAACCGTATTTGGTTGCACCGGAACATTAAACACCCGATGATAATAGACATTGGAAACAAACCGCAAATCTTTTGCGAAAGTGTGCTTAAATTCGGCTATAAACTGATGAGCCTTTGTCAATTCCAAATTCTGGTTTCCGTATTGAAGATAGGTTTGCAATTGCTGCCATTGCCCGGTCAATCCATATGAAAATGTAAGAGCCCCCTTCGGCAAGCTATGTGCTATGCTAAACCTGGGCTCAACTGAAGACGCTTTGTTATAACTAAAATTCACATAACGCACTCCAGCATTTAATTTCCACGAAGTGCCAAACCGCTGCGACCAAGTTGCGTAGGGTTGCCACATCATGCCGTTTACTTTGCCATTCACACTTGGATAGAATGTGTCGAAATACAAGGGGGTAATTGTTGTCGATACTAATTTATTATCGAGATAATTCGCCATAATACCAGTCTCCAGAGTTCCCCTTGAGCTAAGCTTATAAAGTGCTTTTAAAAAACTAGAGAATAGAGCTTTGTTATTCGAATATTGATCAGAAAAAATATAAATATCTGGTCTTGATACAACTTCGCTTTGAGCATTGCGCTCCTGCGATTGACCTGATAGTGACGCACCAAAACTAACATTGAGACGCTCAAACGATTTGAATTGATTCACAAATCCAAGGCCATAGACTTTACCATCATAGTTGATCGTATTATGATCTTTTTCTTCCTTCCATTCATCGGCAGGTTTTGCTTTGAACTTATTTGAACTCAAGCCACCAAAACCAAATACAGAAAGGGTTCCTCCTTTTTTCTGCTGCTGATCCAGGTGAAAAGAAAAATCCTGAAAATTTATTATTTCATCTCCAAAGTTTACACCCATTTGCGACAAAAGTCCTACGGTTGAATAGCGATAATTGGCAATAAAGGAAGTGCGCTTACTTTTATCGAGTGGTCCTTCAGCGGATATGTCCATACCGATGAGACTTGCTTGTGCCGTGTATTGCATTTTATTTTTATTGCCGGCTCGCAATTTCATATCCATCACGCCAGAGAGTGCATTCCCATAATTGGCAGGCAATGCACCAGAATAAAAATCAGTCCGATCCAGAAGCTGTGCACTTAACACATTCACACCACCACCGTTCGCAGCGGGCTTATCGCTGAATGTACCTGCATTAGCCAGATGATTTGGGCTTACAATATCTAGCCCCTGCAACCGCCAAAGCAAACCATTAGGCGAATATCCTTTTACTACAATTGAATTGCTTTGATCATTGGCAGCCACCACGCCAGGGTAGGAAGTGGCCATGCGTACCGGGTCAAAAAAATTGGCCGGAACACGCATTGATTTTTCCATTGAGATTGATGTCACACCAGCAGTTGCCTCTAAAGCGGAAGCCCTTACCTCTACTTCTTTTAGCACAGTAGAAGACTCAGTCAGGTTAATGTTGATAGTGGATTCTTTTCCGGAAATAACAAGTAACTCATCTTCATATGAACTGAATCCAGTAAAGGAAATAGAAAGTTTATACCTACCAGGACTTACATTCTTGATTTGAAAGTTGCCAAGTGAATCGGTTACTGATCCTACCACTAATTGATTTGACTTGAAAATTGAAACGTTGGCACCTGCTAATGGCTTTTGCGAAATTTGATTTTTTACTTTTCCCCCAATGGTTTGACCTAAGTCTTGACCAAACGCTGCAACTGAATACAGAATGAAGCTACCGCACAGAAAAAGTTTAACGCACATGTTTTCGAAAGAGTTTAAATGAATAACCCCAGCTTGAAGGCCGGGGTTACAAAGTTAAAGTAGAATTCAACTATTTCATCACCGACTATAAAATCGTCTTCAGGTAATCGATTGATTTCTTTGTGCTTTCCATAGGAGTAGAAGGATAGGTCTCCTGTTCTATAAAAAACTTCTTCATACCGGATTTCTTGGCATTTGCGAATAGCGCAGTGAAGTCGATAGACCCAGTTCCAACATCTGCATTATTTTCTTTGTTGCCTTTGTCCATGTCCTTTACATGCCAGAGTTCAAATCGACCTGGGTATTTTTGAAAATACGCAAGCGGATTCTGGCCGGCATTCACCACCCAAAACAAATCCATTTCCATAGTTACTAACTTGGGATCCAGTAGTTGCAGCATGGTGTCGTAAACCACCTTACCTTCTACTTGAGTAAACTCGAAGGCATGATTGTGATAACCCAT
>JANOLM010000621.1:0-18960 GCA_031419815.1 Bacteroidia bacterium | reverse complement strand
TCTTTTTTTCATTTTATTAGTTTGAAACCTCCAAGGTCTGTTTACTTTAGCGAACAGACCTTGGAGCTTTATGCTTCATTTGTCGATAGTTAATTTCATTACAACCGCTGATGCCGGGCAAACCTGTGCGAACTCGGTGGTTTTTTTGATCACATCAGCCACATCCTCTCGCGAGACATCTTGAAACCCTTTTTTTTGAAAGTAGCTGTGTGCAGTTTCGGTAAGCAAGTAAAGGTCTTTTATTTTTGAATCCTTTGCCTTGTTGATAATATCTTCAACAATCTTTTTTCCAAGCAATTGACCACGAAACCTTTCATCGACAGCTATCGAGCGGAGTAGGGCAGTGTCGCCATAAAACTCCAGGCCTCCTGAACCTATTAATTGTTTTGATTCATCAAGATAGCCCACAAAGAAACTTCCTTCCAGCGTAAGATCTGAAAAAGGTAATTTGTTAGCCTTCAAAAACTGCTGAAGGTTTTCGAGCGACTTTTGATCTCTAATTATGGTCGATGTGAAACTCATTTTTCTATAATGTTGAATTCTACTTGCCTACTGCTTCCTGCTTACTGCCTACTTTTAGTTGCAACACTCCGGTCCACAGCAACTCTTCTTTTCTTCTGTCGATTTTTCTAAGTTCTCAACGGGCTTTTCAGCATAAACAGTTATGCTCATAATTCCTAAATCCCCATTTTTTACTTTGCCCAGTTCAGCATCATTCAAATAAACATACAGTATTTCATCGGGTATCGTTATTTTCTTTTCCTTTTGAAGCTGAATGTTTGTGAAGCCGGCATCCTTAATAATTTGGAGGTACTCTTCTTTCTGAATGGCTCCGGATACACAGCCTGCATACATCTCAGCATTCTTTCGTAAACCTTCGGGTAGATTTCCAATCAGTACAATATCTGACACACTGAAGTGACCTCCAGGTTTTAGTACCCGAAAAGTTTCCGCGAAAGCTTGCTTCTTGTTGGGCACTAAATTCAACACACAGTTGCTTACCACTACATCGGCAACATTATCCGTTACCGGCAGACTTTCAATGTCTCCGATTCTGAACTCGACATTGTTGTAGCCCAGCTTATCCGCATTCGTCCTGGCTTTTTCAATCATTTTTTTGGTGAAATCAATTCCAATTACTCTCCCGATAGATCCAGTAACGGATCTTGCAATAAATGCATCGTTGCCTGCTCCAGAGCCAAGGTCAATTATCACATCACCTTTTTTTATGTGGGCAAATTCTGTTGGCAAGCCACAACCCAAACCTAAATCTGCATCGGCAGCATAGCCTTTAATGTTGGAATAATCTTCGGCCATTATAGCGTTATCGACTGTAGAGCAGCCACTGCTGCCACAGCAACTGGTTTCATTCTGCACTTTACTTTGGGTAGCAATCTCGGTGTATTTCTCTTTCACGATTTGCTTGAGTTGTTCATTGGTTGTCATAATGGTATAAAGTTAAATTGTTTATCGTAATATTGCGATTAATAAAATCAAATTTTTTTAGCAGCAGTTCACTTGAACAACATCAAAGAGATCTACCAGCATTTTTTTTGCCTTTGTCAAGACTTTTACATCCACACAGTAGCAAACGCTTGGCCCTTCAATCTCTCCTTTTATGAGGCCAACTTTTTTTAATTCTTTCAAATGCTGGGAGACTGTTGATTGCGAGAGGGGAAGCTCGTTTACAATATCTCCACAGACGCAGGATTTTTGTTCCGCCAGAAACTGAAGAATTGCAATACGTGCAGGATGCCCCAAAGCTTTAGCCAAGGCAGCAATTTCATTCTGTGATTTTGTAAACTCTTCGGTCTTGGAAAGTCCCATGTGCTAATAATCGTAATATTACGATTAAAGTTTCAGTGTTGATGAAATTTTTTAATAAATTTACTGATATGACACAAAGCGCATAATTTAATTGTTTCTCAGACAAAGTAAATCCTTACCCATCAAATTGAGATAAACGCGTTGGAACTTTTCGTTCTCGTCTGAAAAGAAAACAAGAATATTTCAAATGAACCAATGAAATTTGATGTCGCGATTAAGAACGAAGTTGAAATAACTTTAGAATTCCTTCGTATAAACGCAGCAAGAATCCTGAGAATCAAGAATTCATTTCAATCCAACCGTAAAGTAGTTTTTCTATTACTTACCTTTTCGGGCAAGCACACGTTCGACTGCTTTTACAATATTCTCCTTATCAAGGCCGTACTTCTTCAAAAGTTCAGTAGGCGTTCCACTCTCACCAAATGAATCATTTACTGCCACCATTTCAATTGGGGCAGGATGGAAGCGAGAAAATACTTGTGCGACACTATCACCAAGGCCACCATTGATCTGATGCTCTTCAACTGTTACTGCACAACCTGTCTTTCGAACAGAGGCGAGGATTGCCTTTACGTCCAAAGGTTTTATTGTGTGGATGTTTATTAGCTCCGCATGTATACCTTTTTCAGCTAAGATAGCTTCTGCTTCAATCGCTTCCCAAACCATGTGGCCGGTAGCGAAAATGGTGACGTCTTTTCCTTCAATCATCTTGTCAGCCTTACCAATGACAAAGGGTCTGTCGGGTGCTATAAAAATGGGCCAACTTGGTCGCCCAAACCGGAGGTAGGCAGGGCCGGTATGACTACCTAAAGCTAGCGTGGCCGCCTTGGTCTGATTGTGATCGCACGGCACAATTACAGTCATGCCTGGAAGCATTTTCATCATACCTATGTCTTCCAGTATCTGATGGGTGGCGCCATCTTCGCCCAATGTCAAACCTGCATGAGATGCACAGATCTTAACATTCTTACCTGAGTAAGCGATTGATTGACGTATTTGATCGTATACACGGCCTGTTGAAAAGTTAGCAAATGTGCCTGTGAAGGGAATCTTGCCACCAATGGTCAAGCCTGCGGCAATCCCCATCATGTTAGCCTCAGCAATCCCGATTTGGAAAAACCTTTCGGGGAAATCTTTCTTGAAGGCATCCATCTTTAAGGATCCGGTCAGGTCGGCACAAAGAGCCACTACGTTTGGGTTTTGTTTGCCTAACTCATGAAGGCCTGCGCCAAATCCAGAGCGTGTATCCTTTTTTTCGGTGAAGGTGTATTTGGTCATCGAATATTCTGTTTTCTTGTTAATGATCTGTTAAAACTGATAAAGGCATCAAGTATTCTTTAACTCTAGCCCATTGATTCCGTAAAAGTTCTTTAAGAATTTTAGAAACTAATGGCAGAACAAAAGAACCTCGACCGCAAACTTATTTTTTGGTTTTTAATTTCCCTGCTCCTCGCCATTTTACCCTGGTTTTTTATCTAAAGAAAAATTAGTATCATTCTCTATCTGTGAAATAAGACAGAGCTCTTTTTCAGTACCCAAGCTCAAAGTCCCAAGCCCTAATTTCAATAGTCTCCAATCGTTTCTTCCAACTGCCCAAGAGCTTTTGCGAGTTCATCATCATTTGGTGCAACACCATGCCATTTGTGAGACCCCATCATATAGTCAACACCAAAACCCATTTCTGTTTTCATTAAATTGAGAACTGGTTTACCTTGCTTGGTGAGTGATTGAGCATTCTCTAAAGCCCTTACCACCTCTTCAATTTTATTGCCATTGAATTCTTGTATTGTCCAACCGAATGCTTCCCATTTTGCTTTGAGATTGAGCAGAGATAAAATTTTGTCTACCGGCCCATCAATCTGTTGTCCATTGTAATCAATAGTGGCTATCAGGTTATCAATCTTGTTATGAGCTGCATACATAGCCGCTTCCCACACCTGGCCTTCCTGCTGTTCGCCATCTCCCATAAGAACATAAACAAACCGATCATCTTTGTTCAGCTTCTTAGCCTGGGCCGCTCCAATTGCTACGGATAATCCTTGACCAAGGGAACCTGATGCAATGCGAATTCCGGGTAGGTGTTCATGAGTTGCAGGGTGTCCTTGCAGCCTTGAATTGAGCTTTCTAAAAGTGGACAATTCTTTTGGGTCAAAATACCCCGAGCGCGCTAATGTTGCATACCAAACGGGAGAGATGTGGCCGTTTGAAAGAAAGCATAGGTCTTCACCTTCTCCATTCATATTAAACTTTGGATTATGCTTCAGAATATGAAAATAGAGTGCTACAAAGTACTCGGTGCAGCCCAAAGAGCCACCAGGATGACCTGACTGGCAGGCATGCACCATGCGGACAATATCCCTGCGGATTTGAGAAGATAACTTTGTAAGCTGTAAGATGTCAGGTTGTGGCATTTGTAAAATTTTGGGCGAATATCAGGGTTTTCTAAAGCAAAGAAAAATGGAGGCTTCAATTCTAATTGGCTACTTCTTTTTCTTAACGGTTTTCGTTGCTTTTTCGGGAGCAGCTTTTTTGGCTATTGTGATTTTTTTAACTGCAGCTTTCTTAGGAGCTAATGCATTCGCCTTCGAAAGGAATGAGATTGTACCTCCTAAAATCTGATTAGCGTGATTTTTGGTGTCCACTTTGTCTATGACTTCGCTTATCACACCATTCTCATCAATGATATAGGTGACTCGGGCGGTGCCCATATATTTTCGTCCATACATTGATTTCTCAATCCACGTTCCATATTTAAAATGAACAGCTTTGTCGGTATCTGCCAATAAACTGAAAGGGAGTTTTTGCTGGTCAATAAACTTTCGATGTCTTTTCTCGTCATCGGAACTGATGCCGAAAACTTCATAGCCAGCTTTTTGAAGAGCTTTGTAATTATCTCGTAGGCTGCAGGCTTCAGCAGTACAGCCAGGAGTCATATCTTTTGGATAAAAGTACAAGACCACTTTTTTTCCTTTTAGATCAGAGAGTTTAATGGACTTTCCGTCCTGGTCTTTTACTGAAAAGTCTGGTGCTGTGGTGCCAACGGTGAGTGACATGTTTATAAGATTTTTTGTTTGAAGATACTTTCATTACCAGCATTGTCCACCACTTTCATTTCGAAGTCTCCTTTCAAAGGTTGGGTCTTATCTAGTCTGTCGGATTGAATGATCCCAGTTTTATAATCATAGTTCATCAATAGCCACTTGCCGTTTATGTTTGCTTCGAAATAGGCGATACCAGACAGTCCATCGCGTATGCGGAATCTGACAGATGAAGTGTTACAATAAACTTTTGTCAGAGATGGGGGAACGCTATCCTGAAGGATTACAAAGTCACCTAATTCACGCACCGAGAACTTTACTTTTCCATTGCTCCAATCACCGCCAAGGTATGTGTAGCGTTCACTATCCACACGATATACTCCTGTTTTTCGATTGGCTGGATAATTATCTTTTGGTCTCAATGTAATGTCTACTAATTTGTGAAGGGGAGTGGCTTTATTGCCTATAGTAAATATTTCACGTCCTCCATCCTTAGTGCTGTTGATATTTAGAAATAAGGTGTCATAAAGTGCATTCTCTGGAAATTTGATTTCAACAAGATCGCTGTAATAGGTGTATCCGGTTTGCGAAGGTATAATGTCCTTAAAGTTAAATGCGAGTGAACCTGAACAAGATTTTATAGAATCAGGCATTACTTTTTGCAAATCAAACAAATAAACATTTCTATTCAAATTATAATATGACGGATTTACCTCCACCACAACACCTTTGGAAAATACTGATAGAGATTTTTTTTCTATGCAGGGTTTAGTAGATATCACAAGTGTATTTTCAAGAATATCAAAATTTAATTCCTTCTTAAGAGACTCAAGGGTGAGTACTTCCGATACCGGCCGAGAAGGGGTTAGTGTAAATTTGATTACGCTTTTGTTATTGTAAACATCCTGAAGTGTAATTGAAACAGGAATCTCCTTTTGGTCCACAAAGATTTCCCCGCTGTTTACTGAACCATCATAGAAATTGAGGCTGTTGCCATCATCAATGTAAAGTTTATTGAAACGGGTTCCACTTGCCTTGAGGGTCTTGTAGTCCAGCAGTGCAAGAATGCCACGGGTTTCTGCCAGGTTTACCTTTTCAATATGTTGAAAAAATATTTTCTGGCTATCCGCTTTCATTTCAATGTGATTGATGCCGAAACGAAATCGAGAATTATCCATCTTATCGATGGCCAGCAACTCAACGCCAATTCGCCCGTGTGCCAAAATATTTTTTGGGAGAACGTAAGAATTGCCTGACCGTATAACATAAAATTCAAATCTCCCGAACCGATCATTAATGCGCGAGTTAATATCCAATGTTTTCAATGCGATCTTTTGAGCCACCGGGGCGTAATTGTCTTGCACTTCAGAGAATCCAAACATTAATGGATTAAGTGCCTCGTTGCTTTGATTGCGAATTTCAAAGTGAAGATGAGCACCATTGGAGCCTCCCGTATTTCCTGAAAAGGCTACGGTATCACCTCGCCTTACTGGAAACTGATCAGGCTTAAAGAATAAATCGATTTCAAATGTTTTTCTTTTATACTGCTCCTTCTTCACAAAGTCCTGCAGCGCGCCCTTGAATTTATCCAGATGTCCATACACAGACACGTTTCCATCAGGGTGGGTGATGTACACAACATTTCCATATCCAAATGAACTAACGGTTGCGTGTGAAACAAAGCCGTGTTGAGTAGATAAGACTGGAATACCCGACATGTTATTGGTTCGAACGTCAATGCCACCATGAAAGTGAGTGTTCCTCAATTCGCCCATCGTGCCCGCTAAAAAATTAGGCTTTCCTGGATTTATCGGGAATAAGTAACTCTCCTCTGCAGGCAATAACTTTAGTGGCCGGTCAGGGGCAAACTGGCCGAAAGAAGATAATGATAGAAGGACACCGCAGAAAAAAGCAAACTTACTTAACCTCAAACTCCAACAACTTTTCATTTTCAATGTAGGCTGATAATTTATTTCCAATAGTAACAGGCCCAACACCCTTGGGCGTGCCGGTAAAAATAAGATCACCGGTTTTTAGCGTAAAAAATTTTGATAGATAGGATATAATATATTCGAAAGGAAAAAGCAATAAACTTGTATTTCCTTGTTGCTTCAATTGCCCGTTAACTTCCAACTTGAAATTAATGTCTTTTATATTTTTAAAATCACTGACCAGAATGAATTTCTCTGAAATAGGGGCTGAGCCATTAAAACCTTTTGCAATATCCCAAGGCAGACCTTTCTCCTTTAGTTTTGATTGCAAGTCGCGTGCCGTAAAATCAATGCCGATCCCTATAGCATCATAATACTTGGACGCAAACTTCTCTTCAATGTTTTTGCCTTCTTTGCAAATGCGCAATACCAATTCCACTTCGTGATGGATATCTTTAGAGAAGTCAGGATAATAGAACGGTGCATTGTTACGAATTATTGCCGTATCCGGCTTTGTAAAGATGACAGGTTCATCCGGACGCTCGTTATTCAACTCCTGGATGTGCTCAACATAGTTGCGGCCAATGGCAAATATTCGCATAACTTCTGTGGGTAAAATGTTCTACAAAGGTAGAAACAATACACGGCAGTATGGAGCCATTTTAGATGGATTTTAATATTTTTTTAGCCGGCAAGTTGCTTACACTCTCACTATTACTATGTCTTTAAACTACCTCAGTTAGGCAATAGGCAAATTGCGAATAGGCAAATTGACTCTGGTTTGCCTACTCTCATATTAGCCTATGACAACTCTGTAAATCCTGAAACTTATTTTAAAGATATATTCTCACTACACGGCTTTGCATCTTGAGAGTCCTTGGCAAGGAAATCATATATACTTCAATAAAAAAAAGAGTTTTATCTTTGATGTTCAAAAAAAGCTAAACTATTATGTTCAAGAAAGTCATCTCTCTCACATTCCTCCTTTCCATATTTTACGGATGCGCCACCGTCCCAATCACAGGCAGAAAGCAATTGAACTTAGTGCCAAGTAATGAGATTAATGCCATGGCTGCTGAACAATACAAAGAAGTAATTGCCAAGGGACCATTATCCACCAATAAGGAACAGACCGACATGATTCGAAGAGTTGGAAGTCGGATTCAAAGGTCAGTGGAGCAGTATATGGCTGAAAAAGGAGCCAGTTCACAATTGGCCGGTTTTAATTGGGAATTTAATCTTATTCAAGACGACAAGACGGTCAATGCCTGGTGTATGCCTGGCGGCAAAGTAGCTTTTTACTCGGGAATTTTGCCGGTATGTAAGGACGAGACAGGAATAGCAGTTGTGATGGGTCATGAGGTAGCTCATGCTATAGCAAATCATGGAAGGGAACGCATGAGTGAAGGGCTTATTGGACAACTTGGAATGAGCACTCTTAGTGCAGCTTTGGGACAAAATCCGGGTCTAACGGCTCAGATTTTTCAACAAGCTGTTGGTATGGGTGCCCAGATTGGTATGCTTAAATTTTCACGTGGGCATGAATCAGAAGCTGATCATATTGGGCTAATTTTTATGGCATCGGCAGGCTATGATCCCCAGCAGGCTCCAATCTTTTGGGAGCGAATGGCGAGTATGGGAAATGGCCAAAAACCACCTGAATTTTTGTCAACTCACCCTTCAGATAAAACTAGAATAAAAGATTTACAGCGATGGATGCCTGAGGCGCTAAAGTATTACAAGAAGTAGCACCGTGGATTTTTTATTTAGCGAAGCAATTTTTTTAAATTTCGGCATACCCAATTTGGGAAAATTGTGAGCATTGAGATATAACCTTAGGTGCTGTATCAAAGCTTAGGACCCCCTTGTTGAACAACATCATTTTAATTACGTTCTTCTTCCATTAAGAATCTTTAATTGAAGAAAATGGTAGAAGCATATAATTTTATTTCTTCCTGGCAGCTCTTTCCGGAGAAGGGCGCATATGAATTTGGGGACAGGCCAAAATCAGGACATTATAAAATTGAAATTGGTGGTTCTGGTAAAGAGCTGATCATCAGTATGAATTGGGTTTCTTTGGAAGACCAAGCCTTTACCTCTCATTATGCCGGAGAGCCTAATGGTGAAGAACAACCTTGTGAACCTTCTATTGGTGATTATTTCAAGATAGAATTTAGCAGTCCGCTTTCTTTTACCACAACCTTTGTAAAAGGTGAGAAAATAATTTTAAGAGTGCTGCATGAGATTACACCTAAAGGTTTGCTGAAGATCACACAAACGCATTTTGAGGCACAAAAGGAATTAACAAATACTGAGATTTACCACAAGCAGTTCAGTGTTTTGCCATACTCGGCATCGGTATCGGGAGCCGTCATAAAACCAACGGAAGAAGGTATCATTCGTCATCAGGCCTTATCGGCTATGGAGGAGCAAACCAACATGCAACTTACCCAGATTAGACAGCAGATTGAATTGTTGGCCATTCAGGCAAAAGAAATACAGAAGCGAAAAGAATTATCAATGATTATCTATGACGCAAAACTAACTTTCACGCCCGTAATTGGTCAGCGATATTTTTTGTATGATGATGATGGAAAACACCTGGTATCCATGGTTGGCCCTAAAGAGTGGGGGCGAAAAGGTATTCCGTTCAAAAGTTTTGTGGCAGAAGTAAAATTATTGGCCGATCATACATGGGTGGAGATGTAGCCGAATTTTCTGAAGAACAGTAACTCTAAAGGCTGCTGTCTTGATTAATTTGATTTTGCACCAGTAAATTTTGAAACGCTGCGCTTATTTCAATTTCAGAACACTAAGTTTTATCTCCGTTAGCCTTCGTTTCGTGTCCAGGGCAAAATCATTGTTCATCATCCAATCGTAATAAGAAGGTTCTTCTTTCAATACTGATAAAACAATTTTATTGCGATGTTTTCCGAAATTAAAAATAGCTTCACCTTTTCCGTTTCGCACCATCCTTCCTGCCAGATCTATTATTTCAGAAGCCGTAAGCTTGTTTAGTTCTTCCATGTCATTTCTTATTATTCCAAGAGGTTTACCTAAACCATCCACTACAGGCTGGTTTTCATATCGCGCTATTTGGGCAAACAATACCTCCATGCAAGCCTCAGTATCCGCCTCTGCTGTATGGGAATCCTTTAGATCTTTTTGACAATACACCTGGTATGCGGCTGCCAGATTTCGCTTTTCCATCAAGTGAAATATCTTCTGAGAGTCAATGATTTTCTTTCTGGAATAATCAAACTCCACACTAGCCCTTAGGAACTCCTCCACCAAAACCGGGACATCAAACTTTAAAATGTTAAATCCTGAAAGATCACAACCTTCAAAAAACTTTGCATAGTCTTTCGCCAAATCTTTAAAGGTGGGCTTATCGCGTACATCCTCATCAGCAATGCCGTGAATAGCGGTTGACTCGGCAGGGATGGGAACAGTTGGGTTGATCAGGTTAGTTTTCCGTTGCATCTCTCCTCCAGGAAAAACTTTGATTACGGCAATCTCTATAATCCGATCCTGGGTAATGTTCGTACCTGTAGTTTCCAGATCAAAGAAGCATAATGGCACTTTCAGATTTAATTTCATGAATATCTTGTGTATTGATTAATGATTGATTCAAACTCTTGGCGATCAGGGTGTAAAGCGCTGAGATTTAAAATTCGAAATTGGTGATGGATTTGTAAAACTGGCTGGAGGTAATGCCTAACTTTTTTAAGACCTCTTTAGCAGCGCTCACATAGTGCAAATGTAATTCGCTTGAAAGCCTGACGGGAATTTTTTCGTTGGTACTGCTTACAAGAATAAACTTGCCATTTTGTACTTCGTGTTGATAGGATTTGTATGGAATGGCCTGTATATCTGCCCTCTCTTTAGAACCGATCGCCTTAATCTTCGCATCACTTTCTGAATAGATCAAAGTTCCGCCCTTAGGAGTGGCATCGGCAAATTGTTCAAATGCCTTTGCTTCTTCATCTGAAGACAAATTGCTCAGTACCCCGATATGGTGTTTATTATCAAGTAGTTGGGATGTTCCTTGAAGAATGATAGTCGGTGAATCCTTATGAATCATAGGTTCATGATCTTCAATTACATAATCAAATTTTCGGTTATGTTGCTTGAGCACATGTACAATGAGTAAAGAAATAACTCGACTTCCATTTCCAGTAATGACTACTCTTTGCTTATCAAGACATTGTTGATATATCTGATGTGGGGTCAAGGCTGATTTAATTTGTTTGGGCTAAAGTTAAAACAAAATGATTGGGGTTTAAAAGGAACAAGCCGCAGACATCACTTTCAGCAATAGTTTAATTTAAGCTTATCCATGATCAGTTTGAGAATGAGATGTTTAGTAATTCTACCGGGGAGTTTTTATAAGCCATTTAATTTTTGGTGGCAACTATTTTCTCCTGACTAAATTTTTATTCACAAATTATCGTTGATAAATTGTTGAAAGTGGTTTCAATCTAAACGGTACGTTTGTCACCCTTGAAATAAAAAAAGACCTCGTACCAACAACCACAAAGTAAGTATGGAGCAAAGATCAACGCCTGTGAGGTTAAGTTCCGCCATGAGTGGAGCAGGAAGTAGAGCTAAACTTTTAGCGAGAGACATCTCAGAAAGTTTAGGTAAACTTCCGCCTCAGGCGCCTGATCTGGAGGAATCCATTCTTGGTGCGCTGATGCTTGAAAAAAATGCCTTGACTGCGGTGGTTGAATTTCTGAGACCAGAGCATTTCTATTCCGAACAACACAAAGAAATTTTTACCTCGATAATTGATCTTTTCAAGGCTTCGGAGCCAGTAGATATGCGGACAGTTGTTGCTCAACTTCGCAAAAATGCTAAGCTTGAAATTGTTGGAGGCGCTTATTACATCGCAGAGTTAACTTCTAAAGTAAGTTCGGCTGCGAATATTGAATATCACGCCAGGATTATTATAGAGATGGCCATCAAACGTGATTTGATTCAGATTGCATCTCAAGTTCATCAAGATGCTTATGAAGACACTACCGATGTTTTTGAACTGTTAGATAAAACGGAGCAAAGGATTTTTAAAATTTCAGACTCAAACCTTCGTAAGAATTATGACACAATGAAGTCGCTTATGTTTCAGGCGACTAAGGAGATACAGGAAAAGCGGAACCATAAGGACGGACTCACCGGTATTCCAAGTGGGTTTTCGCGGCTGGATCGTGTTACCTCCGGTTGGCAGAAGTCGGAGTTAATTATTATTGCGGCTAGACCCGGTATGGGAAAAACTGCGTTTGTTGTCACCGCCCTTCGCAATGCTGCCGTTGACTTTAATTTTCCGGTTGCCATATTCTCTCTGGAGATGGCCTCCTTACAGTTAGTCAACCGCCTCATTTCTGCAGAGGCAGAACTTGACTCTGAAAAAATTAAGAAGGGAAATCTTGTTGATTTTGAGTGGCAGCAGATGGTACATAAAACCAACCGGCTTGCCAGCGCACCTATTTTTATAGACGACTCAGCAGCGCTTTCAATTCTTGAACTCCGGGCCAAGTGCAGGAGATTAAAAGCAGAGCATAATATACAGTTGATAGTAATCGACTACCTGCAATTGATGAAAGGTGAGATGGGCGGAAACCGAGAACAGGAAATCGCATCTATATCAAGAGCATTGAAGGGGATTGCCAAAGAATTGAATGTCCCCGTGATTGCACTTTCGCAGTTGAGCAGAGGCGTAGAAACAAGGGGAGGAGATAAGAGACCACAACTTTCCGACTTACGGGAATCAGGATCCATAGAGCAAGATGCAGATATTGTTATGTTCCTTTATCGTCCTGAGTACTATAAAATTACCCAAGATGAAGATGGGATGCCAACCCAAGGCATGGCCGAAGTGATAATTGCCAAGCATAGAAATGGTTCTTTGGAAAACGTGAAGCTTAAGTTCATTGGAAAGTATACCAAGTTTGCAGACTATGATGCACCAGATGGTCTTACTCCAATGAGCAGTATCACAAGAGAGAGCCGGTTGAATACTTTCCGAGATGATGCGCCACCAGCGGCAAGGCCAGACGATGAAACACCTTTTTAGATTTCTGATGTTAGATTGGAGATGCTAGATTTTAGATTTATTTTAGATTTGGGAAAAGGTTAAATTTCAAATTGAGATATCTAACTAAATGGATCTCGCATCTCAAATCCAAAATCTAAAATTCCTGAAATGAAAGCACTTGTACTTACCGGCCCAGGTCAGATTGAACTGAAAGAAATTCCTAAGCCGACCTTATCGGCAGGCAAAGCCCTCGTGAAAATAAAGGCCACTGCCCTTAATAGGCGTGACGACTGGATACGCGAAGGAAAATATCCCAACATTAAGTTTGGAGTCACGATGGGCTCCGATGGCGCTGGAGTAGTAGAGGAAGTTTTTGAAGAAGTGAATCAGCCGTGGGTGGGGCAGGAGGTTGTGATTAATCCAAATATTGATTGGGGTTCTGATCTTGAAGTGCAATCTTCCAAATACACCATTCTTGGAATGCCAGTTGATGGCACCTTCTCAGAATACATAGCTGTCCCTGTCGACCGTCTTCATCATAAACCTTTTCATCTTGATTTTTTGCAGGCCGCAGCTTTGCCGTTAGGTGGACTCACCGCTTTCCGCGCCTTGTTTAGAAAAGGAGGCCTTCGTGCTGGACAAAATGTTTTAATATCTGGATTTGGTGGAGGTGTGGCCCAGTTTGCTTTTCTATTTGCCAAAGCTGCCGGGGCTAATGTCTATGTAACTTCCGGTAGCGATGAAAAATTGGAGAAGGCGTTGAAGTTGGGCGCTAAAGGAGGTTATAATTATAAGAAGGAAACGAATTACCCAGATCTATGGAAAACAAAAGGTGGGTTTGATTTGGTGATTGATAGTGCCGGGGGAGATCAACTCAACAGTTATATTAAGATGCTCAGGTCCAATGGTAAAATTGTGTTTTATGGAGCCACCAATGGTTTACCAGCCAAGATTGATCTATACCGGATGTTTTGGAACCAGTTGTCCTTATTGGGTGCCACCATGGGCAACGATCATGAGTTTAATGAGATGGTGGCATTCGTAAGCAAATATCAGATCAGGCCACTTGTGGATTCTATCCGACCATTCTCAAGAATTGCAGATTCGTTTGGAGACATCACAAAGCCCAACAAGGTAGGGAAGATTGTCTTCCAGGTTTAGTTAGTCGATTAGTTCATCCAGCAAAGTATTAAGTTCTTGCATTGCTTTTTGTTCCCCTTGCCGTTTGGCCAGATCTACGCCCACCTTCAAAATCTCTTTTGCACGTTCTTGATTCCCATAAGATAAATACAGATTTCCGGTATGATAATAAGCGGGCAAATATTCAGAGTGGTTTTTTAAAACATATTCAAATGTTTCTAGCGCAAGGAGGGGATTAAGCTTTGTTTGTTCCAATGCCAGTGCATACCAGTTGAAAGGATCTTCAGGCTCCTCTTTCACAAATTGTTCCAGTAAGTTTAACCGCTCTTGATGCATGTGTTATTTTTCAATTTTAGGAAATGCCCGATATTAGGATTTTATCCTTTATCTTGAGCCTAAATTTAGGTCACTTTTATTTAAGTTTTTGACAATCATTTTGTTGGAGGAGTTATGAAGATATTAGTTTGTATTTCGCACGTTCCAGACACCACATCCAAAATCAACTTTATTGAGAATAATACAAAGTTCGATTCCACCGGTGTTCAATTTATTATTGGCCCTTATGACGATTATGCCTTAGCCAGGGCCATTGAAATAAAAGAAGCAACACCTGGCACCACCGTAACGGTTTTGAATGTAGGCTTGGCCGATACCGAACCTACTATCCGCAAAGCATTAGCTATTGGCGCAGATGATGCAATTCGGGTGAACTCAGAGCCAGCGGATTCCTATTTTGTGGCCAGCCAAATTGCGGAATATGCTAAAGGGTATGATCTTGTGCTGATGGGACGCGAATCAATTGATTATAATAGCGGAGTCGTTCACGCCATTGTGGGTGAGATGATTGGCATCCCTTCCATTTCACCAGTTATGAAATTGGAATTAGAGGGTACTAAAGCCAAACTTGCTCGCGAGATTGAAGGCGGTAAGGAAATTCTGGAAGTAAGCCTGCCTTTTGTAGCTGGCTGTCAAGAGCCAATTGCTGAATGGAAAATCCCCAACATGCGAGGCATCATGTCCGCAAGAACAAAACCTTTAAAGGTGTTGGAGCCAAAGGCGGTTGACCAAACTGTATCCCACAAAAAATTTGAATTGCCTCCTGCAAAAGGCACTGTAAAAATGATCAGTGCGGATAATATTGCTGAACTGGTAACCAGATTAAAAACGGAAGCGAAAGTATTATAAAATTGTTTCTGGTTTAAAGTCTAATGTTTGGGGTTACAAAACCAGAAACTTGAAACCAGGAACTTGAAACTTGAAATTACTTATTATGAATATTTTAGTTTTTGTAGAAAGTGGCGAGGGAAAAATCAGAAAATTGTCATTGGAAGCAGTGGCCTATGCACACGCCATGGGAGGAACAGTAACTGCAATTGCACTGGGTTCAATTGACAAAACAGAATTGGAATTCCTTGGCAAGTATGGTGCTACAAAAGTACTTCATGCTGCAGATGAACGTCTCAATCAAGATGTCATCCAGGCATTTGCTGCGGTGATTACTAAAGCAATGCAGGATGAGCATGCCGACATTTTGGTTTTGGCTAATTCATCTTTAGGCACACCTGTAGCCGCAAAAGTTGCCACCAGGATTAATGCAAGCTTGGCTACGAATGTCGTAGAGTTGCCGAATACCAGTTCTGGTTTTACGGTCAAAAGAAGTATCTATTCTGGTAAAGCTTTTTCAATTGTTGAACTAACTAAGAGCAAAAAGGTAATTGCTATAAAAAAGAATGCTGCCGAAGCAAAAGAGGTTGGAGGTGTGGCTCAGGTAATTGCCTTTTCTGCGGCCTTAACCGATGCCGATTTCAGTACAAAAATAACATCAACTGAAAAGGCCACTGGCGAAGTTTCACTTCCTGAAGCTGAGATAGTTGTGTCTGGTGGACGAGGCATGAAAGGCCCTGAACACTGGGCTCCGTTGGAAGAGTTAGCTAAAACGCTTCATGCTGCAACAGGCTGCAGTAAGCCAGTTTCAGATATGGGTTGGAGGCCGCACCATGAGCATGTGGGGCAGACGGGTGTAAAAGTTGCCCCTCAGCTTTACATTGCCATTGGAATTTCAGGCGCTATTCAACACTTGGCGGGAGTAAATTCCTCAAAATGTATTGTCGTCATCAATAAAGATGCTGATGCTCCTTTTTTTAAGGCTGCAGATTATGGCATTGTTGGTGATGCCTTCGAAATTATCCCTAAATTGACCGAAGCGATTAAAGCTGCAAAATAGTGTCTGTGAAGAAAATCAAATTAGAAATATTGGGTCTCTCCTCCAGTCAGTCGCAGACTGGCTCGTTTGCTTTGGTCTTGGGTGAAACGGATGGAAAACGAAGGCTTCCTATAATTATTGGAATGTTCGAGGCACAAGCCATTGCCATCGAGATAGAGAAAATTATTCCGAATAGACCGATGACGCATGACCTATTTAAGTCATTTGCAAATACCTTTCATTTTCATGTGGAAGAAATTGTAATCTCAGATTTGAAGGAAGGTGTCTTCTTTGCCAAGATTATCTGTACAGATGGATTAAAAAAAACAGAATTGGATGCCAGGCCTTCCGATGCAATTGCGATCGGTATCAGGTTTGATGCTCCTATTTTTACGCATGAAAATATTTTGGCGGAAGCGGGAATAGTATTGACAGATGAGGAAGAAGATGAGGAGAAAGAAAAAACCGAAACCAAACCAGACACAAAAGTAAAGGCAAAGAAGGATGTCCCTAAAAAAGGAGATGACTTTAAAAACTACTCAGTTGAAAAATTAAAGGAGCTATTGAAAGACGCCATTAATAAAGAGGATTATGAGCGTGCTGCGAAATTGAGAGATGAATTAAGTAAAAGAAACTGACCATCAAAAAGGTTCATAGTTGACCGTGAACAAAATCACATCTAATGTCGAACATTTTGAGGGATCAACAGTATAATATTCCCACATGAATGTAAAGCATCGACTTATCCTCATGAATTTTTTAGAGTTCTTCATATGGGGATCGTGGCTGATTTCTTTTGGGGGATACATGATCGTCACTCTGAAATTTACGGGCACACAAGTTGGAAGCATTTATGGTACCATGGGGCTTGCATCTTTATTTATGCCGGCACTATTGGGCATTGTGGCCGACCGATGGGTAAATGCCGAACGTGTTTTAGGCGGTTGTCATGTAATAGGTGCTGCCTTGTTGCTTTGGGCATCAACGGTAACAGATTACCATACGATGTATATCATTATGCTTCTTAATGCCATGGTTTACATGCCCACTATCGCACTTAATAACGCAGTGTCTTACGCGATTTTGGAAAAAGGAGGTTTTAATATAGTAGGAGTTTTTCCTCCCATTCGTGTATGGGGAACCGTTGGCTTCATTTGTGCAATGTGGGTTGTTGATTTAGGAGGCTGGACCCTTAGCCCTATTCAACTATATGTCGGTTCTATTTCAGCTTTAGTTTTAGGCGCATATTCCGTCACTATGCCCAAATGTCTTCCCGCAAAAGTAAAAAGAAATGGTTCTATTCTTTCTTCACTAGGATTAGATGCCCTTGTGTTATTTAAAAAAAGAAGGATGGTTGTTTTCTTTATTTTTGCCATGCTTTTAGGAGCTGCCTTGCAGATCACTAATACATTTGGAGAGCCATTCCTTCATGACTTTGCCACAAATTACCCGGGATCATTTGCGGTTACCCATCCGGGGCTATTAATGTCTGTTTCCCAAATATCCGAAACATTTTTCATCCTCACGATTCCATTTTTTTTACAAAAATTTGGTATCAAGAAAGTAATGCTAATTAGCATCTTTGCCTGGGTACTGCGATTTTCATTATTTGGAATTGGCAATCCGGGTGATGGATTGATTTTATTAACTCTCTCTATGGTGATTTATGGAATGGCGTTTGATTTTTTTAATATTTCAGGATCATTATATGTAGAAAAGGAAGCCGATGCAAGTATAACGGCCAGTGCACAAGGTTTATTCATGTTAATGACTAACGGAATTGGTGCATTTCTTGGAGGGGCATTCAGCGGATGGGTTGTTGACTATTTTACGATTGATGGTATGCGGGATTGGCAAAGCATATGGTTTACTTTTGCTGGCTATGCTCTGGTGTTAGGCATAGTTTTTCCATTCGTTTTCAATTATAAACATGACCCAAAATCACTAGTCGTTGTAAATCATTCATGAAGCAGACTACTCATGTTGTCAACTCTTTAACAATCAAAATCCAATCATGAAGATTTTACATTTTTTATTAGCCATTATGTTCCTGGCTTTTACAGTGCTACAATTCAATGATCCTGATCCATTACTTTGGATACTGATCTATGGATCAATGACTACTGTGTGTGTCATGGCAGCCTTCAAATTATATTATCCAAAAGTAATGTTGGTGCAAGGCGTGCTTTATCTCGTTTATTGTATCCTGCTCTGGCCTGGTGTATCAGAGTGGTTCGCCTCTGATGACAAAGCCATGCTATTTGATGACCTCGCCAAGATGCAATATCCTTATATAGAAGAAAGCCGGGAGTTTCTTGGACTTGTTATTTGCATGGTAGTTCTCGCACCGTACTTAGTGTATTGCACACGAAGCAAAAAAACAGCCATCTAAGCTCAAACAATCGGTTGCAGAATTACTCTTCAACAAACTTTCTAAAGTTATGCTTGCCGGGTGCATTTCAAAAAGACGCGATTATAATTTCGCCCCGATGGGGCTATGTCGATTCCTATTATTTCTTTTCTACCAACATGCCGCCCCGATGGGGCTTTAAAGTTCCGTAGGAACGACATTTGGTAGAAACACATTCCTGCCATTAAAGTCATAGCCCCATCGGGGCGAAATTTTAGTTCGGAAATTTAAACCCTGTCTTTTTGAAATGCACCCTGCTTGCCTAGTGTATATAGTACAAGAATTTTTATCTTGTATCTTGATTAATTGTATGCACGGCAACCGGCTAGTATTATCCCTTATTTTTCTACTTGTTTTAGGTTGCTCTGCCCCCAAAA